>NZ_JASCXP010000115.1:0-17854 GCF_030010695.1 Nocardia sp. CC201C | reverse complement strand
CGGGGGGGTACCCCACTACCCCCCGACGGAGTTCCCCGCCCTTCCCGTCGACAGCCCCGGCGGGGAGGGCATTTACCTATAACTGGATAGCGAAAGACCTTAAGAAGGCGCAGGGTCATCATCAGTCCGACGCCTTCACACAGCTTGACTCTCGGGCACCGTGGAGGCGCGGTATCCGGCAGGCAATCGCAATCAGCCGCCCGCAGCAGTTGCGGGGAGGCGGAACGGAGCGGGACGTGAGCAGCGAGAAGATTCAGCGCGTCGGAGTCATCGGCGCCGGACAGATGGGCGCGGGCATCGCGGAGGTCTGCGCCCGGGCACACGTCGATGTGCTCGTGTTCGAACAGACCCGAGAGCTGGCCGCCGCGGGCCGCGCCCGCATCCTGCGGTCCCTGGATCGCGGCGTCTCCAGCGGCAAGATCACCGAGCGGGAGCGCGAGCAGGCCGCCTGGCGCCTGCGCTTCACCTCCGACCTCGGCGACTTCGCCGACCGCCAGCTGGTGGTCGAGGCCGTGCTGGAGAACGAGGACGTGAAGACCGCCATCTTCGCCGAACTGGACAAGGTCGTCACCGACCCCAACGCGGTGCTGGCCTCCAACACCTCCTCCATCCCGATCATGAAGATCGCCGTGGCCACCAACAACCCCGAGCGGGTCGTGGGCATGCACTTCTTCAACCCGGTGCCGGTGCTGCCGCTCGTCGAACTCGTCACCACCCTCAAGACCAGCGATTCGGTCTCCAAGCGCGCCGAGGCGTTCGCCTCCGACGTGCTCGGCAAGCAGGTCGTGCGCTCCGCCGACCGCTCCGGCTTCGTGGTCAACGCGCTGCTGGTGCCGTACCTGCTCTCGGCCATCCGCATGGTCGAATCCGGTTTCGCCACCAAGGAAGACGTCGACAAGGCCATGGTGCTCGGCTGCGCCCACCCCATGGGGCCGCTGGCGCTGACCGACCTGGTGGGCTTGGACACCGTGAAGTCCATCGCCGACTCCATGTACGCCGAGTTCAAGGAGCCGCTCTACAGCGCGCCCCCGCTGCTCATGCGCATGGTCGAGGCCGGACTCCTCGGCAAGAAAGCCGGGGCGGGTTTCTACCAGTACAACAACCGCTGAGCTAGAACGTGATCGGCGCTCGCGCTCACGCATCGACCCGGTGCGTGAGCGCCCGGCGTCACCCTCTCCACGAGTACGCCGTCACAGTTTGTGGCGGCGTCACCTGTCACCGGGCATAAGCTGCAAAGAGGTCGTTTCGGACCGCAGCTTGGAAGGAGTGTCCCGCTCATGGTGAATGTCACCGACGGCTTCGGATCCAGCATTCTGGGTTACCCGCGTATCGGGCCGCACCGGGAGCTCAAGCGGGCCTTGGAGTCGTACTGGCACGGCACATCGTCCCGCGACGAGCTGCTCGCGGTCGGGCGGGAGATCCAGGAGAGCCAGTTCCTCGAGCTGGCCGCCACCGGACTCACCCAGGTCCCCGGCAACACCTTCTCCTACTACGACCACATCCTCGACAACGCGCTGCTGTTCGGCGCGGTGCCGAAGCGGTTCGAGGCGTATCGCGAGGAACTGCACCCGCTCGACTTCTACTTCCTGATGGCGCGCGGCCGCCCGGACCTGCCGCCGCTGGAACTGGTGCGCCTGCTCAACACCCAGTACCACTACCGGCAGCCCGAACTGGACGCCGACACCCGGTTCTCACTGCACCCCGAGGCGCTGCTCGACGAGTTCGACCGCGCCAAGGAGCACGGCATCGAACTGCGGCCGGTCGTGCTCGGCCCGCTGTCGCTGCTGCTGCTGTCCAAGACCGGACATGTGCCCGGCGAGACCGAATTCGACAAGCTGGAGCTGCTGGACCGGCTGCTGCCGGTGTACGAGGAGCTGTTCGAGGTGCTCGCCAAGCGCGGCGCGACCTGCGTGCAGCTCGACGAGCCGTGCTTCACCAGCGAGCGCTCGCCGTCCACGCTGGAACTGTTCGAGAAGACCTATGAGCGGCTGTCCAAGGCGCCGCTGCGGCCGCGGCTGCTGGTGACCGGACAGTACGGCGATTTCGGGGAAGCGCTGGAGATTCTGGCGCGCACCAAGGTGGAGGCCATCGGCCTCGATCTGGCCAGCTACCGGATCACGCCCGACGAACTCGCGAAAATCCCCGGCATTCAACGCAAGCGGCTGTACGCGGGCGTCATCAGCGGCACCAATGTGTGGCGCGCCGACCGCTACGTGACGCTGGAATACCTCAACGCCATCTCCAAGGTGTGCCCGGATCTGGTGGTCTCCACCGGCACCACGCTGCTGCACGTGCCCTACGACCTGCTCGTGGAATACGAGCTGGAAGAGCATGTGGCCGAGCGCCTGGCCTTCGCGAAACAGAAGGTGCTGGAAGTGGTTTCGCTGGCGAAGGCGCTTACCGAGGGTCCGTCGGAGAAGTGGCGCAAGCGTCCGCGTGAGGTGCACTTCAAGCAGAAGCACGCGGTGCGGCACCGGGTCTACAACATCACCCCGGATATGCGCGAGCGCGAGCCGTACGAGATCCGCCGCGTGGCCCAGCAGGAGCGGCTGAACCTGCCGCTGGTGCCCGCCACCACGCTCGGGTCCTTCCCGCAGACCACCGCGATTCGCCAGGCGCGCTACGACCTCGGCCAGGGGCGACTGTCCTACGAGGAGTACCGCAAGCGCATCGAGGCCGAGATCGAGTCCACCATCCGGTTGCAGGAGGACATCGGTCTCGACGTGCTGGTGCACGGTGAGCACGAGCGCAACGACATGATCCAGTACTTCGCGGAGCTGCTCGACGGCTTCGCCACCACCCACTTCGGTTGGGTGCAGGTGTACGGATCACGCTGCGTGCGACCGCCGATCCTGTACGGCGATGTGGCACGGCCGAAGCCCATGTCGGTGGAGTGGATCAGCTACGCGCAGTCGCTCACCGACAAGCCGGTCAAGGGCATGGTCACCGGCCCGGTCACGATGCTGGCGCGTTCGTTCGTGCGCCAGGACCAGCCGCTGTACGAGACGGCGGACCAGGTGGCGCTCGCCATCCGGGACGAGGTCGTGGATCTGGAGAAGGCCGGGATCGCCATCATCCAGGTGGACGAGCCGTCCATCCGCGAACTGCTGCCGCTGCGCCCGAAGGGCCGCCCCGAGTACCTGCGCTGGGCGGTCGGCGCGTTCAAGCTGGCCACCTCCGGCGTCAAGCCGGAAACCCAGATCCACACCCACATCGGCTATTCCAGCCGTGAGGACGTGGTCGCGGCCATCGACGAACTCGACGCCGACGTCACCGCCATCGTGGCCACCCGCTCCATCGAATGGGTGCTCAACGCGCTGAAGGAGGACTGTGCCGAGGGGGTGGGCCTGTCCCACGGTGTCGGCCCCGGTGTCTACGAAAGCCGCTCCGCCCGCATCCCCGATATCGACGAGCTGGACGAACTGCTCTCCGCCGCCGCGGAAGCCGTGACACCCCAGCGCCTCTGGGCAAATCCGGACGGCGGCCTGAAGACCCGCCACCACTGGCAGCTGGATCCGTCTCTGCGCAACCTGGTCGCCGCGGCCCGCCGCGTCCGCCGCCGCGCGGAGGCCGCCGCCGCGGAGAAATCCGCGTAGGCACGGACAGCCGAGCGGCGCACGGAGCGGGGTCGCGTCGACACAGCCTCCGCCCGCGGGTGCGAACCTAGAAGCTCGAGTGCACTCGAGGTCAAGGTCACCGTTGCGAGGTGCAGCGAGGTGCGCGCCGCGGCGGCATGCGCGGGTTAGCCTGCTCTGGCACGTTTTCGAGGTAGGAGGCGACATGGGATTGTTCGACAACTTGAAGGATGCCGCGGGGAAGGCCGCCGATCTGGCGGCGCAGCATGCAGACAAGCTGGAGCCGGTGGTGGACAAGGCGGGGGATGTGATCGACCAGAAGACCGGCGGCAAGTACGCGTCGCAGGTCGATACGGCGCAGGAGGCGGCGAAGAAGGCGCTGCGCGAACAGGCGGGCAAGCCGTAGCGAGGTGCTCGACGCTGAGCGACCGGCGGCCGCGTTGCCGCCGGGTTCGCTACCGCCGCACCGCCGTTCGCGCCGCCGGAGCGGCCGTCGCCGGGACCGTCGGTCCGGCCGGGTGCGGGCGCATGCGCGGGCTCAGTAGCCGCCGTTGTGCTTGTGGTCGTGGCCCCACTCGCCGTAGTGCTTCCAGCAGTAGTCGCGGTCGTAGCCGCGGCTGTCCCGGTCGCAGTAGTAGTGGTAGCCGCGGTCGTTGCGGTCGCCGTGGTCGGCGGCGGCGATGCCCGCGGTCGAGGTGAGGGCGGCGGCGGTGGTGGCGAGGGCGATGGCGATGCGCTTGGCGGTCAGGGACATCGGGTGCTCCGTTTCGTCGGTGACGGTGCCGGAGGTGGCCTCCGTCGGTGCACACCATGTTCCGGGGAAACGGCGCTCGGGTCTGTCGGCGTCTGAACGCTGCTTGTGTATCCGTGCCGACATTCGGGCTCAGTCCTTCCGCGCGGGAGCCGGATGCGGCCGCCGTAGCCGTTCCCGCCACGGTTTGCGCTGCGCACCACCGGTTTTCAGTGAATCCGTCGGCTCGTTCACCTCGTACCGCCGGATGTAGGCGCCGATGAACGCCTGCGCCGTCGCCGTCACCGGAATGGCCAGCAGCGCCCCGGTCGCGCCGAACAGGGCCGCGCCCGCCAGCACCGCCCCGAAGGCCACCGCCGGATGCATGTCCAGCGTGGTCGCCGTGATCCGCGGTTGCAGCACATAGTTCTCGAACTGCTGGTACAGCACGATGAACAGCAGTATCCACAGCGCCGTGCGCGGACTCTGCGCCAGGGCGACGATCACCGGCAGCGCACCCGCCAGGTAGGTGCCCACCGTCGGAATGAACTGGGAGACCACGCCCACCCACAGCGCCAGCGCGAACGCCGAGGGCAGATCGAGCACCCGCATGGCCGCGTAGTGCGCGAGCGTCGAGGCGAGGGCGAGCAGCGCCCGGGAGTACAGATATCCGCCGGTCTTCTCCACCGCGATATCCCACGCGCGCAGCACATGCTTCTGCTTCTGCGGCGGCAGCAGCGAGCACACCGCGTTGCGGAACCGCGGCCCGTCGGCGGCGAAATAGTAGGTGAACAGCAGGACGCCCAGGGCCTGGAACAGCACACCGACGGCGGTGGTGCCGATACCCCACACATCCCCGGCCAGCCCGACCACGTACTTCTCCAGCGAGGTGCTCATCTCGGCGGCCTTGCGCTGGATATCGGTACCCGAATAGTCGGTGTGGAAGGTCGAATTGATCCAGTTGACCGCGTCATCGGCGAACTGCGGCGCATTGTCGACCAGCGACGACACCTGCTCGACCACCAGTTCGCCCAGCGTCCAGACGAAACTGACCAACACCACCAGCACGCCCAGGAACACCACCCCGGTGGCGGGTCCGCGCTTCCAGCCGCGCGCCGCCAGCCAGTTCACCGCCGGTTCGATGGCGAAGGCCAGGAACAGCGAGACGACCAGAATCGTCAGCAGCCCCTTGAGCTGCTGCAACATCCAGAAGGTGATGACCAGCGCCGCCACCGTGACCGCCGCGAGCAGATACGCTCGCGGCAGCCACCCCGGCAGCACGGAGGAGACGGGGACACGCGCGGTCTCGTCGCCACTCTCGGGCGGACGGCCTGCCTGCTCGGGCACACCTTCATGGTCGGACACAACGGCCAACGTAGCCGTGAACCGGTGTCAGTGGCGGCGCGGACCGCCGCGTGTCATCCGCCGGTCGGCGGAGCTCACATGGTGGCCGTATCGATCACGAAGCGATAGCGCACATCGCTGGCGACGACCCGCTCGTACGCCTCGTCGATCCGGTCGGCGGAAATGGTCTCGATCTCCGCGCCGATGCCGTGCTCGGCGCAGAAGTTCAGCATCTCCTGGGTCTGCGCGATGCCGCCGATCATGGAGCCCGCCAGCGAGCGCCGGTAGCCCGCGATGGTGAACGGTTTGACCTGGAGCGGGTTCTCGGGCAGGCCCAGGATCACCAGCGTGCCGTCCAGGCGCAGCAGCTTGAGGTAGCTGTCGATGGGCAGATCGGCCGACACCGTATTGATGATCAGGTCGAAGTGGCTGCGCAGGTCGCGGAAGGTCTGCTTGTCGCTGGTGGCGTAGTAGTGGTGCGCGCCGAACGTGCGCCCGTCGGCCTCCTTGCTCAGCGAATGGCTGAGCACGGTGACCTCCGCGCCCATGGCGGCCGCGATCTTCACCCCGACATGCCCGAGCCCGCCCATGCCGATGATGGCGACGCGCTTGCCGGGACCGGCGTTCCAGTGCCGCAGCGGGGAGAACAGCGTGATGCCCGCGCACAGCAGCGGCGCGGCCACATCGAGCCCGATGCCCTCCGGAATCGACACCACGAAGCTCTCGGTCACCACGATCTGGGTCGAGTACCCGCCGAGGGTGTATCCGCCCGGCTGGAACTCCTCCGGCACGGGCGTGTTGTAGGTCATGGTCGCGCCGGGGACGCAGTACTGCTCCTCCCCGGCCAGACAGGGTTCGCACTTCCCGCAGGAATCCACCATGCAGCCCACGCCCACTCGGTCGCCGACCTGGAACTTGGTCACGGCCGAGCCGACCGCCGCGACATGGCCCGCGATCTCGTGGCCGGGCACGCACGGATACTTCGCACCGCCCCATTCGTCGCGGGCGGTGTGGATATCGGAGTGGCAGATACCCGCGTATTCGATATCGATCAGCACGTCGTGCGGGCCGAGTTCACGGCGTTCGATGGCGACCTTCTCGAAGTGGCCATCCGGTGCGGAAACGGCATAGGCGGCAGCTGTGGTCATAGCTACATGCCTACTCCCGCATGCCACGATGAGCCAACCTTTCGTCTGTTATGTCACCCCGGTGCGCTGTGCTGGTACTACTGGAAGTACAAACGCCGGGCCCACGGGCACACAGGAGGCGGGTGGCGATGCACGAACGGGAACGGGAGCGAACCGGGGCCGGACGGTTCCTCGCGCTGGTGGTCGCCGCCGTCCTGGCCGTCGGTGCGCTGCTCGGCTACCAGGGGGAGCTGCCCCGCTGGCCATTCCGAGCCGATGCCGTCGAGCACAGCCTGCTCGGTCCGCCGCTGCCGCCGCTGGACGCCACGGTGGTCTCGCAGGTGGTCGAGCCCGCACTGGTCAATGTGAACGCGAGTGTGCGGCCCTTCGGGCTCGGGGCCGCCGGATCGGGCATCGTACTCACCGCGGACGGTCAGGTGCTCACCAGCCATCACGTCATCAAGGGCGCGGAGAGCGTGCGGGTCACCGATATCGGCACCGGCGCGGTGTACCCGGCCACCGTGCTCGGCTACGACTCGAGCGCGGATATCGCACTGCTGGGGTTGTCCGGCGCGGACGCGCTGCCAGTCGCGCGCCTCGGCAGTTCGGCTCCACTGCGGATCGGTGACGAGGTGCTCGCCATCGGCAATGCGGGCGGCACCGGTGCACCGACCGCCGTGGGCGGCACCATCACCGGTCTGGACAGCGCCATCGTGGCCCGGGATTCGGCCGACCTGTCCCGCAAGAACCTGACCGGCATGATCGAGATCGCGGGCGCGGTGAGCGCGGGGCAGTCGGGCGGCGCGCTGGTCGACCGGTACGGGGCGGTGGTCGGCGTGGTCACCGCCGCATCGGGGGAGGTGCGGGAGCTGCTCGGCCGGGACCCGAGCGGCTACGCCGTGCCCATCGACGACGCCATGGCCGTGGTGCGGCAGATCCGTTCCGGCACTTCCACCGACACCGTACAGGTCGGACCGACCGCCACTCTCGGCGTTCTCACCAAAGACGACCGCGGCGGCGGCGCGCGCATCGAGCTCGCCATTCACGGACTTCCCGCCCATGCGGCGGGTCTCACCGAGGGAGAGGTCATCGTCGCGGTGGACGGCCAGCGCATCGCCACCGGCAAGGCGCTGCGCGCCGCCCTGAATATGCGGAAGCCGAACGACGTTGTGCGCCTGGACCTGACGGGACCCGACGGACAGCGCACGGTATACGTGACGCTGAGCGCCGGGCCGCCGAACTAGACCAGATCCAGCCAGTAGTCCTGGAACTGGAGGAACAGGATCAGCACCACCACGGCGTAGTAGACGGCGACCACGGTCCACCGCCACTCCACCACGATCTGCAGCATTCCCCGGGACCGCTCGAACAGCTGCCCGGTGGTGACGGCCAGCAGCACCGGCGTGGCCGCCCACACCACCATGCACCACGGGCACATGGCGTGAATCCGGTACGCCGCCTGGAAGATCAGCCAGCCGATGAACACCATGCCCAGCACCAGCCCGAACCACAGGCCACCCCAGAACCAGCGCGGGAAGCCGATTCCGGCGATGCCCAGCACCGCCAGCGTCACCACCACGGAGAAGCCGACGATGCCGATGAGCGGGTTGGGAAAACCGAAGGCGGAGGCCTGATCCGATTCGATGACGGTGGTGCAGGCCACCACCTGGTCGATACTGCACAGCGGCTTGAACCCGGGATCGGTGAGCAGCTTGAACTTGTCGACCGTCAGCACGATCGACGCGATCCAGCCCGCCAGGCCGCCGATCAACAGCGCCCAGGCGGCCTTGGGCGTAGCCGTGATGATCACTTCGCCGCGGCCTCGATCACCGGTCGCAGCCCGCCCTCGGTCATCAACTCCTGCTGGGTCTGCACCTGCTCACCGTTCACGTACACCGACGGCGTCGACTTGACCCCCGCGTCGAAGACGGCCTGCGTCTCGGCCTGCACGAAGGCGGCGTACTTGTTGTCCCGAATGGCCTGCGCCACAGCGGGATCGGTGTAACCGGCCGAGGTCGCGATCTCGATCAGCTGATCATCGGTGAGGCCGGGGCCGCCGCCTTCGGGGGTCTGCGCGGCGAACAGCTTCGCCAGGAACCCCTGGAACTTCGACGGATCGGTGGTGCCCACCACGTACGCCGCATTGGCGGCGCGCGAGGAGTACTGGTTGCTGGAGGCGCGGTCCAGGAACGAGATGATGTTGTACTCCACCGCGGCGGTGCCGTCGGTCACCGACTGCTCCAGCACCTCGCCGTTGGCCTTCTCGAACATGGCGCAGGCCGGGCACTGCGGGTCCGCGACCACCTGGATCTTCACCTTGGCGTCGGCGTCACCGACCCGAATGGCGCCACCCGGGGTGAGGTTCGGCGGCACCGCGCCTTGGCTGGAATCGAAGCCGAGCGTCGGGTTGAAGGCCGTGGATTCGTTTTTGTCCTCCCGGCCCATGGCGATGCCGATGATGATCGCCGCGACCAGGCCCACCAGCACGGCGGCCACCACCACCTGAATGGCGATCTTGCGATTGCGGTCGGACCGCTGCGCCGCCGCGAGCGGGTTCTTCCGAAGATCCTGCTTGCTCACCTGTGCGTTCACCACGCCTTTCTGTCGCCTCGGACCCCTGCGCCTGCATCGTACGGCCGGGACCGCGAGATTTGCGTGACCGCTGACGGCCGCGACCAGACACACACGAGCGCCATCATGGCGGGTGAACCTGAGAGATTCCTGGTACGCGAGATCCTGGTAGGCAGCGCGTCAGGACTTCAGCAGTCGGCGCTTCTGCTCCTCGATATCGAAATTCGCGGGCGGCCATTCCAGCTTCAGGCCCTGGAGGGCGTCGATGAGCAATTCGGTGACGGCCAGGCGCGAATACCACTTGTGATCGGCGGGCAGCAGATGCCAGGGCGCGTACTCGGTATTCGTCCGGTCCAGAACGGCCTGGTACGCCTCCTGATAGGCGGGCCAGTAGGCGCGTTCGTCGATATCGGCCGGGTTGAACTTCCAATACTTGTCGGTGCGTTCGAGGCGCTGCATGAGGCGCTTGCGCTGCTCGTCGAGCGAGACGAACATGGCGACCTTGATGATCGTGGTGCCGCCGTCGACCACCTTGCGCTCGAATTTGTTGATCTCGTCATAGCGTTTGCCCCACACCTCCGGCGGGACCAGTTCGTGGACGCGCACCACGAGCACGTCCTCGTAGTGCGAGCGGTCGAAGACGCCGATCTGGCCGGGGCGGGGCAGCGCCTTGCGAATGCGCCACAGGTAGTGGTGTTTGCGCTCGATCTCGGTCGGCACGCCGAAGGCGGCGTGGTCGACGCCCTGCGGATCGACCGAGCCGATGACGTGCCGGACGATGCCGCCCTTGCCCGCGGTGTCCATGCCCTGCAGGACCAGCAGGACGCTGCGCTGGTCGCCGGATCGGCCGTTGGCGTACAGGCGTTCCTGGAGATCGGAGAGCACCACGGCCCGCTCGGCGAGCAGTTTCTCCCCGGCCTTCTTGTCGCCCTTGAAGCCGGGGGTGGCCGAGGTGTCGAATTTCTTGACCTTCGTACCGTTCGCCCGCAGGGCCTTGGTCACCGGAACAGACCAGGTAGTCGACTTCGCCATCTCTGAGATGTAGCACGGCGGGATGGCCCCGCGTGGCGGACTCGCCGAAATCCACCCGTTGCCAAGCGTTCACCCGCTTGTCGCCGGAACCGGAGGATTCACAGCCGAGCCATGTGCATGAGCGCGGCGGCGAAGTCCTCATCGTTCACCGGGGTCAGCGTCAGGTCGGCATCGGTGGTGAGCAGATAGCGGCCGTCGTCGGAGAAGTCCAGCCAGGTGCGATGCCGGGTGGGCGGGGACAGCGGATTGGCCGGAGCCACCGACACGGTGATGAAACCGCGCCCGTCCACCGGCTCGTTCAGTTTGCGGCGGAAAAGGGCTGCGTCACCCCGGGTTTCGTGTTCGGCGCAGCGATGGCCGCCCGCATCGCGCAGCACCGCGTCCTGGGGTTCCCGCAACGGGGCGAGGCGACCGGCCGGTGCGGAGCCGACGGCCTCCACCAGCTCCCGGCCCAGGCGCTCGGCCGGGCACACCATGACGCTCACGGCGTCCGGCAGGCCGATCAGCACTCCGGCGCGCTGCTGCGCCACCGCGGCGAAGGCGCGGACGGCCGGACCCGCGGTCCGCTCGCCGAACAGGGTGACGGTGGTGGCGTCGGAGCGGGCGCACAGCATGAGGGCGGCCGTGAGTTCCGGATCGGTGCGGCGCAGGAACCGGTGCCGCAAACGCTGTGCGGTATCCGGGGTTTCGGGCGTGGGGATGGTGTGCAGCGGATAGGGGCGGCGGTCCTGTCGGGTCTCCCGGGTCCAGATCAGGCTGAACTCCTCGGGAGTCAGCAGCCATTTGGTGTTCACGGCAGGCGTTCCCCCTGGTAGCCGGGATGTGCCGAGCGATTCCCGACGTCCGATGCGGACATGTAGGGCGTTCCCCTTTCTGCGAGCACCCCTGCGTCCCGCTGGGGACCCTACCGGAGCTCCCGAATCGGTGTGTGGATCCGGAAGTTGCTCGAATGTGACCTGGCCCACTATGGATTCCGATTTTGGATATCCATTTTGGATACCGCGCGGCAGACGGAAGCGCGGTCGTCCCGCGGGCGGCGCCCCCGCATGCGGAGGCGCCGCCGGATCAGGCGGTCTCGACCTCGACGGTCATCCCGGCGGCGCGCAGCCGCTCGGTGAGCGCGTCACCCATGGCCGAAGCGGGAGTGAGGATTCCGGCGATCTCCGGCAGTGTGTCGAAGGCCAGCGCCAGCCCCGACTGCCCGAGCATGACCGAGGTGGCCTGATAGCCCGGATCGCCCTGACCGGCGAAGGTGCACACGTATTTCGCCCCGGAGGTGGTGTGCGCGAAGGTGCGCATGGTGAACCACCCACTGCGGCGGGCGCTTTCGCTCGGTCCGGTGCCGGGCTTGGGCACCATGCGGTCGAGCAGCCTGCGCCCCATCGCGACGCGCGACAGCACCGCGCCCGCGGCCATGGTCGCCACGATGCCGCCCGCGACCCCGGCGGCCACCAGCGGTGCGGTGGTGGACGATCCGACGCTCATGACCTCCCGGTAGCGGAAGTTCTTGCCGTACGGCCAGCCGAGCAGGCCGTTGCTGCGGCGCACCACCTTGGTGTTGTGCGCGGCCATCACGAAGGTCGCCACCCAGCCGTCCAGGCTGGGATCGATGCTCGACGCCCGGGCCAGCGCCTGATCGGTCTGGCGGCCCACATCGGGGTCCAGGGATTTGTCCGGGCTGAGCGAATACGGATGCGACATGATCGACGCCTTGGCCGGGTCGGCCGCGATGGCCTCCATCATGGCCCGCCCGGAATCCACCGTGCCGCCGCTCATTCCGCCCTTGAGCCACGCCACCAGCGTGGTGTCGGTCAGCTCGCCGGTATTGTCCGCGACGCTGCGCCGGTACAGCTGGTACACGCTCAGATCCGACGGAATCGAGTCGTAGCCACAGGAATTCACGATCTTCGCACCGGTCTCGGCGGCCTTGTCGCCGAAGCGGTCGATGCATTCGCGGATGAACAGCGGCTCACCGGTGAGATCGGCGTAGTGCGTGCCGTTCTCGGCGCACGCCTGCACCAGCGGCAGACCGTAGCGCAGGTACGGGCCGACCGTGGTCACCACCACCTTGGTGCGCGCGGCCAGCGCGTCCAGCGATGCCTGATCCGACGAATCCGCGATCACCAGCGGCCAGTCCGCTGCGGCCGCACCGAGTTCGGCGCGCACCGCCGCCAGCTTCGCTTCCGAACGGCCCGCCAGCGCGATGCGCGCGCCCGCGGGCGCGGCCTGGGCGAGATATTCCGCGGTCAGTTTTCCTACGAAGCCGGTCGCCCCGAACAGTACGAGGTCGAATTCCCGATCGGCCATTGCCTTCTCCTCATGCGGCGGTTCACGCCTTGGTGGTGGTGCGTTTGCGGGTGGTCTTCTTCTTGGCGGGCGCGCCCTTCGATTTCGGCTCCGGCGCGGGGCGGGTCGCCAGCCAGGCGTGATGCGCCTTGCCCAGGTCGGTGACCGGTTCGTCGTCGTAGAGCCATTCGCGGGCGATGCGGTGCCAGTTGTTGGTGGCCTCCAACTGCCCGAGCATGCCGAAGGTGAGGAAATCCGCGCGCCGCGAGAACAGGTGCTCCGGCGGCAGATTCTGCTGTTTCATCCCCGCGAACTCACTGGCCCGCGGATCCACCGCGAGCACGAACGCCCCGGAGGCCAGCTCGGGCGTGATGGTCAACTCCTGGTCGATGAGCGCCCACTCGCAGGCCGCCAGCACGTATTCCAGGCACTCCTCGGGCGTTATCTCCTCGGGTGACTCGATCACGCCACGCTGCACCATGAGGTCACGCAGATCCTCCGCGCGCTCCTCGGCGGCGGCGCGGATGCAGGTGATCTCGAACTGGACGTGCTCGGGATCCATCCGGTTGAACAGCCCGAAATCGAGGAAGGCGACCCGCCCGTCATCGCCGAGCAGCAGATTGCCCGGATGCGGATCGCCGCAGAATTCGTTGAAGGTGAACAGCGAACCCACGTAGAAGCGGTAGATGATCTCGCCGATGCGATTGCGCTCGGCATCGGGCAGCTGCCGGATCTCGTCGAAGCCGCGGCCCGCGAAGTACTCGCTCACCAGCACCCGGGTGGTGGACAGCTCCGGCATGGTGTCGGGTACGACGATGAACGGATGCCCCGCGAACAGCCGCGCGATCTCGCGCTGGGTATCGGCCTCGGCGACGTAGTCGAGTTCGCTCTCCAGATTCAGCCGCAGCTCGTCCAGGACCGCGGGCGTCACCCAGGGCATGGCCGACTGCAGGACGCGGCGAAACATGGCCAGATTCTTCAGATCCGCGCGCACGGCCGCGTCGATACCCGGGTACTGGACCTTCACCGCCACGGTGCGGCCGTCGTGCAGGGTGGCGCGGTACACCTGTCCGATGGAGGCGGCGGCGATCGGTTCCGGCTCGAAGGTGGCGAAAACCTGGTCGAGCGGTTTGCCGTAGTCCTCCTCGATGACCGCGCGCATGACGTCGAAGTCCACGGTGGGCGCGCTGTCGCGCAGCACGGCGAGGCGGCGCTGGAAGCGGTCGCGGTGTTCGGGCGGCACCAGATCCAGGTCGAGCACCGAGAGCATCTGCCCGAGTTTCATGGCGACGCCCTTCATGGTGCCCAGCACCATCACCATCTGTTCGGTGGCCCGGATCATGGACTCCTCGGCCATCCGGGCGCGGACGGCCTCCGAACGCCCCCGCATGGAACGCCGGGTCTTCTGTGCGCGCAAGGCATTACCGGCGACCGCCATACCGAGCTTCGTCCCCCGCGCCAGCCTGGATGTGGGCAGCTCTTTCGCCATAGGTGACCCTCCAGAAGGTGTCGGCGCCCCCGTTGGTGCCGACTCGGCGGCTGTTCCCGCACTCTCGTGCCCGCCGTTGATCAGACTAACCAAAGGGCCTCGATCCGGCCTAGCACCGTGTGTCTGCCGAACGGACTACCTCGGTGCGGATTGTTGCCGTGCGGATTTCCGCTCCGTGGAAAGTTCGGTCGGCAGGAACCGGATCGGCCCGTCAGGCCCGGTTTTCCGGATCCGGGAGCACATGCTCCTGGGCGTTGAACCACTCCCGCGAACCGCCCGCGCGGATCATGCCCTCGATCGCGCTCCACGCCATCATGGTGAGGTAGTCGAGCATCTCCTCACTCGACATGGTGCGATTGGTGACCCACCAGTCCGTCGCCAGCTGCACACCGCCGACGAGGACGTACGCCCACAGCATCGCCCCGCGCGTATCGACCTCCCGGTCGATCGCCTTGTCGGTGATGACCGCCGCCACCACCTGCGCGAACAACTTCTCGAAGTCGGCGAGCGTGGAGGTGTCGGTGGAGGCCCCGTTGCCCATGATGAAGCGGTAGACGTCGGTGTCGGCGTCCACCGTGTGCACGTAGGCGGCGAGCGTATTGCGTACCAGCTGATATTCGTCGAGGTCGTCGCTGATGGCCTCGTAGATGCGCGGCATGAGCGTGGTCTCGATGAACCGCTCCATGGTGGCCCGCGTCAGATCCTGCTTGTCCGAGAAGTATCGGTACAGGACGGTTTTGGACACGCCGATCTCGGCGGCGATCTCGTCCATGCCCACATCGCCACCGCGCTTGCGGATGGCGGCGAGGGTCCCGTCGACGAGTTCCTCGCGTCGATCTATCTTGTGCTGCTGCCAGCGTCGCTTGCGGCCGTCCACGCGGCCGGGGCGCGCTGTGGTGTCCATGGCGGCGCTCACGGTCTCCTTCGTGGTCAGCGTCGACTCCCTCGCTCGCGTTCCGGTGCTGGTCCCCTTCAGCTTAAGCCTCGCATGCGCCCGATATCGCGGTTCGGGCGCGGCCCGGTAGCCGGGCGCAGTCGGCGCGACACCGCAGAATGGAACATATGGAGCAACCCACCGGCAGCACCGGGGTACTCGAACCGACCAAGAAGAGCGCGCCGACCGGGGCCTTCGCCGACCTCATGGACGAAGAGGGCAAGGCGCGCGACCTACGGCGGATGAAATTGGTCGCCACCGCCTTCCTGGCCGTGGCGACGATCATCTATCTCTTCTGCCGCTGGACCGAGTCGCGTGGCGCGGGCGGCGACTGGGTCGGTTATGTGCGGGCCGCGTCCGAGGCGGGCATGGTCGGCGCGCTGGCCGACTGGTTCGCGGTGACGGCGCTGTTCCGGCATCCGCTGGGCCTGCCGATTCCGCACACCGCCATCATCCGCAAGAAGAAGGATCAGCTCGGCGAGAGCCTCGGTGATTTCGTGCGCACCAACTTCCTGTCCCCGGACGTGGTGGCGGAGAAGGTGAATTCGGCCCAGATCTCGCTGCGCCTGGGCCGCTGGATGGCGAATCCGGAGCATGCCGAACGGGTGGCGGAGGAGTCGGCCACCATTCTGCGGGCAGTCATCGGCGTGCTGCGCGACGAGGATGTCGAGCAGGTCATCGACCACACCATCGTCAAGCGCATCGCCGAACCGCTGTGGGGGCCGCCGATCGGCAAGGTGCTCGACGAGCTGCTGGCCGACAACCGGCAGCAGCCGCTGCTGGACCTGCTGGCCGAGCGGGCGCATCAGTGGGCGCTGGGCAGCCAGGAGACCATCGACCGCATCGTCGAACGCGACGCTCCGGGCTGGGCGCCGAAGTTCGTCAACACGCTGCTGGCCGAGCGGATCTATCGGGAGTTGGTGGAATTCACCTGGAAGGTGCGCTCGCAGCCGGATCATGAGGTGCGGCAGGCGGCGAATCGGTTCCTCTCCGAATTCGCGCACGATCTCCAATTCGACGACGCGATGATCAAGAAGGCCGAACGGGTGAAGTCGGAACTGATGGGCCGGGAGGAGATCACCGGTATGGCGCATGCCACCTGGCGGGCGGCCAAGCGGATGATCCTGGAGTCGGCCGAGGACCCGAACTCCACCCTGCGGCGCAAGGTGGCCGACAATGTGCAGCAGTTGGGTCGGCGGCTGGTGGACGAGCCGGGTATGAGCGAGCGCGTCGATGGCTGGGTCGAGCGGGGCACCCGTTATCTGGTGTCCAACTACGGCCAGGAGGTCGCGACGCTGGTCAGTGACACGGTTGCCCGCTGGGATGCGGAGGAGGCCAGCCGGAAGATCGAATTGCAGGCGGGCCGCGATCTGCAATTCATCCGGATCAACGGAACGGTGGTGGGATCGCTCGCGGGCCTGGCGATTTATTCCATATCGCATCTGCTGTTCCAAGGCTGACGACAAAACTGGACAAATGCCTAGATATGGCGGCCAAGTGTTTGCCGAATAGGTGCTAGCAGGGGTGCTTGCAAGAGCTAGCACCCTGACTTAGAATTGACCCCACAACCGCCGGAAGGTGAGTGATGGCACAGGAACCCGAGGTTCCCAACCCGAACATCGACCCGTCGCCGGAGACGTCCGACGACGGCGGCGATGCCAAGGGCCGCGTAGCCAACGCGGCGCACGACATCGGGGGCTTCATCCGGGCGCAACGCGAGGCCGCGCAGGTCTCCCTGCGTCAGCTCGCCGCGCTGGCGGGGGTGAGCAATCCGTACCTCAGCCAGATCGAGCGTGGATTGCGCAACCCGTCCGCCGAGGTGCTCGCACAGATCGCGAAGGGTCTGCGGGTGTCCTCGGAGGTCTTGTACATGCGGGCCGGGTACCTCGAGCAGAGGCCGCACAGCCCGGTCCGGGATGCCCTGCTGGCCGAGACGGCGATCACCGAACGCCAGAAACAGGTGCTCCTGGACATCTACGAATCGTTCCGCCGGGAAAACGCGGCGAACGAGGACCGAGGGGACGCGACGGACCACAAGGGGGGCGTTCCCGGGGGAGACAGGGACAACGAGGTTCCGCACCGCATCACTGAAGTTCCGCCACGCCAGGAGAACGAGCAACCATGACCGAAACCAAGCTTCCCACCGCCGTAGCCAAGCCGCTGTACGCCGGCGTCGGCGCGGGCGACACCGTGTACGCGCAGGTCAAGGACATCGTCGAGAAGGTGCGCGAGCAGGTCGCCGCCACCGACGTGTCCGGCCGCGTGGAAGAGGCCCGCGAGCGCTTCGCCAACCTGCCGGCCGATGTGCAGGAGCAGATCGAGACCATCCGCACCCGGGTGTCCTCGCTGCCCTCCGAGCTGCCGGACGACCTCGCGGAGCTGCGCGAGAAGCTCACCGCCGAGGAGCTGCGCCGCCTCGCCGACCAGTACTACCACCAGGTCCTCGACCTGTACGCCGACCTGGCCGCCCGCGGCGAGGAGACGGTCGAGCGGCTGCGCGCCAACCCGACCTTCGAGGAGCGCTTCGAGCAGGTCGAGAGCTTCTACAGCGACCTGGTGACCCGCACCGAGGACGTGCTGGGCAAGGTGCAGGACCAGGTCGGCCCGCTGCTGGGCCGCGCGGCCGAGCAGGCCGAGGAGCTCGAGGAGACCGTCGAGGCCGAGGTCGTCAAGGTGACCGACGAGCCCGCCGAGACCCCGGCCGCCAAGAAGGCCCCGGCCAAGAAGGCACCCGCCAAGAAGGCCCCGGCCAAGAAGGCCACCCCC
>NZ_JASCXP010000114.1:0-18056 GCF_030010695.1 Nocardia sp. CC201C | reverse complement strand
CAGAACCGGGACGCGCCGCGAACCAACGGAGCGTCGCCGTCCGTGGCGACGGGGTCACCGTCGGAGGTGGTGTGCAGGTCGGTGTCGGAGGTGGTGAGGACGCACACCGGCTGGGCGGTGTCGAGGATGTACTCGGTGCGCTCGGCGGGGTGGTCCGGGTCCAACGGGACGTACGCGCCACCGGCCAAGGTGACCGCATACATGCCGACCACCAGGTCCAGGGAGCGGCGAATGCCCAGGGCCACATAGGATTCCGGGCCCACGCCCTGGGCGATGAGGTGGCGGGCCAGGCGGTTCACCCGGGCGGTGAACTCGCCATAGGAAACACTTGTCCCCTCGAATACCAGGGCGGTGGCATCGGGGCTGGTCAGGGCCTGCGCCTCGAACATCGACACCAGGGTCGCGGTGCGGTCGACCGCTACGCCGGTGGCGTTCCAGTCGTGCAGCACCAGGGCGCGTTCGGACTCGTCGAGCAGGTCGATATCGCCGACGAAGGAGGTCGGCTCGGCCACCACCGCGCTCAGCATCCGCACCAGCCGCTCAGCGAAGCCCGCGACCGTGTCGGCCTCGAACATATCGGTGGCGTAGGCGAATTCGGCGTACATGCCCTCGACCGCACCATCATCGCCGAGGCGTTCGGTGAGGTTGAGGTGCAGGTCGAACTTGGAGGTGACCACGTCCAGCGGAACGCCCGCGACCTCCAGGCCCGGCAGGGTGAAGCTGGCCTCGCCGGTGTTCTGGAACGACAGCATGACCTGGAACAGCGGGTGGCGGGCCTGCGAGCGCGGCGGATTCAGGATTTCCACCAGCCGCTCGAACGGCAGGTCCGCATGGCCGAAGGCGGCCAGGTCGGCGTCCTTGGTACGGGCGAGCAACTCGGTGAACTTCTCGCCGGTGTCCACGCCGGTGCGCAGCACCAGGGTGTTGACGAACATGCCGATGGCGTCGTCCAGCACCGCTTCGCCACGGCCCGCGACGGCGGTGCCGATGGCCACGTCGTCGGAGCCGGACAGGCGCGACAGCAGGGCCGCGAAGGCCGCGTGCACAACCATGAAGAGGCTGGCGCCGTGTTCGCGGGCCAGGCGGTTCAGGCCGTCGAGCAGGGCGGCGTCGATGGTGAACTCGTGCACGCCACCCTGGTTGGAGGCCACGGCGGGGCGCGGGCGGTCCGACGGCAGGTCCAGCTGGTCCGGCAGCCCGGCCAGCGCATCGGACCAGTACGACACCTGCTGCGAGATCAGCGAGTCCGCGTCGTCCTCGGAACCGAGCACATCGCGCTGCCACAGCGCGAAATCGGCGTACTGCACCGGCAGCGGAGCCCAGCCGGGGGCGTCGCCGTTGGCGCGCGCCGCGTAGGCGACCATGACATCGCGTGCCAGCGGGCGCACCGACCAGCCGTCACCGGAGATGTGGTGCACCACGAAAACCAGCACGTGCGTGGGCTGTTCGGCGTCGCTGACGCGGAACAGCTTGGCGCGCACCGGGACTTCGGCGGTGACATCGAAACCGGTGAGCACCAGTTCGCTGATGGCGGCGGTGATGTCGGCTTCGCCGACCGCGACCGGTCCCAGGTCCGGAATGCGGTAGCCGGCGGGCAGGACGACCTGTACGCCGCGACCGCGATCGTCGGTCGGGTAGTAGGTGCGCAGCACCTCGTGCCGGTCCACCACATCCCCGACGGCGCGGCGCAGCGCGTCCACATCGAGATCGCCGGACAGCCGCACGGCCATCGGAATGTTGTTGACCGCCGACTGGGCGTCGAAGCGGTTGAGGAACCACATGCGCTGCTGCGCCAGCGACAGCGGAATCTCCTCGGGCCGCTCCCCCGCCACCAGGGCGCGGCGTCCGCCGCTGCCGGTCTCGGTCTCCAGGCGCACCGCCAGGGCCGCCACGGTGGGGGCCTCGAACAGCAGGCGCACCGGCACGCGGGTGTCCAGGGCCGCGCCGAGGCGGGCGACGACCTGGGTGGCGATGAGCGAGTTGCCGCCGAGTTCGAAGAAGTCGTCGTCGACGCCGATGGCCTGATCGGTGCCCAGCACCTCGGCGAAGACGCCGGCGACAGTCTCCTCGATCGGAGTGGCGGGGGCGCGGAACTCGCGCGCCTCGAACTCCGGCTCGGGCAGAGCCTTGCGGTCGAGCTTGCCGTTGGCATTGAGCGGCATGGCGTCGAGCGCCACCAGGGCGGCCGGAACCATGTAGGACGGCAGATGCGCCGACAGGTGCGCGCGCAGGACGTCGGCGTCGATCGCACCGGCGCTCGGCACCACGTAGCCCACGAGGCGGTCGCCGGTGCGGGCGTCGGAGCGCATGACCACCACGGCCTGCGCCACCGACTCGTGCGCGGTGAGCGCGGATTCGATCTCGCCGAGCTCGATACGCAGACCGCGCAGCTTCACCTGGAAGTCGGTGCGGCCCAGGTAGACCAGCTGACCGGCGCCGTCCGGCGCACCGCTCGCGGTCGTCCACTTCACCAGGTCGCCGGTGCGGTACATCCGCTCGCCGGGGTGGAAGGGGTCGGCCACGAAGCGATCCGCGGTCAGGTCGGCCCGGCCGACATAGCCGCGCGCCACCTGCGCGCCCGCCAGGTACAGCTCACCGGCGACACCCGGGGCGACCGGGTGCAGCCGCGAATCCAGCACGTAGGCACGGGCATTCCACACCGGCGCGCCGATCGGCACCGCACCCTGCACGTCGTCGTCGGCCGCCGCGTAGGTGGCGTGGACGGTGAACTCGGTGGGGCCGTACAGGTTGTGCAGCTCGGCGGCATTGATCCGGCGGTACGCCTGCACCGCATCGGCGGTGAACGCCTCACCGGCCACCAGCAGGGTGCGCAGTGAGGTGAGCGCCGCCGGGTCCGCGCTGCCCGCGAAGACGGTCAGCATGGACGGCACGAACGAGGTCATGGTGACCCGCTCGGCCGCGATGATGTCGGCGAGATACTGCGGATCGCGGTGCCCGTCGGGTGCGGCGACCACCATGCGGCCGCCGGTGGCCAAGGGGCCGAACAACTCCCACACCGACACGTCGAAGGTGGCGGGGGTTTTGAACAGCACCACGTCGTCGGCGGCGAGCCCGTATTCGGTGGTGATCCAGCGGATCTGGTTCACCGCCGCCGCATGCGGCACCGCGACGCCCTTGGGGCGGCCGGTGGAACCGGAGGTGAAGATCACGTACGCGGTATTGGCGGGACGCAGCGGCCGTGCCCGTTCGGCGTCCGTCACCGGAGTGGCGGCGTGGCCGGTGAGGTCGAGGGTGTCGATCTCCACCGCGTCGTGGGCGGTCCGGTAGGCGTCCCGGGCGGTGGTCAGCACCAGGGCGGGGCGCGCCACCTCGAGCACGTAGTCCAGGCGCTCGGCGGGCTGGTCGAGATCCAGCGGCACGTACGCGCCACCGGCCTCCAGTACGGCGTACATGGCGACCACGAGGTCGGCGGAGCGGCGAATGGCCAGGGCCACCAGCGATTCCGGACCGACACCCTGGGCGATCAGATGCCGGGCGAGGCGGTGGACCCGTTCGCCGAACTCACCGTAGGTGAGGGTGCTTCGGTGCGCGGACGGTCCTGTCCCCGAAGCGGACAGACCTGTCCCCTCGAAGGTGAGCGCGGGCGCGTTCGCGCTGGTCGCGGCCTGTGCCTGGAACAGCGACACCAGTGTCTCGGCGGCCCCGTCCGGCACCCCGTCGACGATGTCGACGGCGGTGTCGTTCCAGGTGTCGAGCACCAGCCGCCGCTGGTCGTCGGCGAGCAGGTCGATATCGCCGATCGGCCGCTTCGGTTCGGTGGCAACGGCTTTCAGCAGCGCCTCGAACCGCTGGCCGAATTCGACCATGGTGTCGGCGTCGAACAGATCGGTGGCGTAGATGAGTTCGGCGGCGATGCCCGACGGCGCGGCGGCGGCACCGGACGGCGCGGCGCCGTTGCCCGACACCGGTGCGGCCGCGTTCATCTCCTCCAGCACCAGTTGGAGGTCGAACTTGGCGGTGTCGATGGGCATCTCGACGCCGCTGGCGGTGAGGCCGGGCAGCTCCAGTTCGGCCGGGCCGGTGTTCTGGAACGACAGCATGACCTGGAACAGCGGGTGCCGGGCCTGCGAGCGCGCCGGGTTGAGGATCTCCACCAGGCGCTCGAACGGCAGGTCGGCATGGCCGAAGGCCGCGATATCGGTGGCACGCACCGACGCCAGCAGTTCGGTGAAGGAGCTGCCGCCGTCGATCGGGGTCCGCAGCACCAGGGTGTTGACGAACATGCCGATCAGATCGTCCAGGGCGCGTTCGCCACGGCCCGCGACCGGCGTGCCGATGGCGATATCCGCCTCGCCGGACAGTCGCGACAGCAGCGCCGCCAGCGCCGCGTGCGCGACCATGAACAGCGTCGCGCCGTTGGCGCGGGCCAGTTCCACCAGACCGGCATGGGTGTCGGCGTCGATCCGGAAGGTGTGCGTCGCGCCGCGCCCGCTGGCCACGGCGGGGCGCGGCCGGTCGGCGGGCAGGTCCAGCTGTTCGGGCAGACCGCGCAGGGTGTCGCCCCAGTACGAGATCTGCTGGGAGATCACCGATTCGGGATCGTCCTCGCGGCCGAGCACCTCGCGCTGCCACAGCGCGAAGTCGGCGTACTGGACCTCGAGCGGCTGCCAGGCCGGCTCGCCGCCCTCGACGCGCGCGCTGTAGGCGGTCATGACATCCCGGGTGAGCGGCAGCATGGACGCGCCGTCTCCGGAGATGTGGTGCACCACCAGGGCGAGCACATGTTCGGTCGGGGTGATCTCGAACAGGCGGGCCCGGAACGGCACCTCGGCGGTGACGTCGAAGCCGCGCAGCACCAGATCCGAGAGCGCCTGCGGCAGTTCGGCTTCGGTGACGTCCACCGGGGTCAGGTCGGGGATGACCTGGGCGGTGGGCACGATCTCCTGATGCGCGGTGCCGTCGATCTCGGGGTAGCGGGTGCGCAGGGATTCGTGGCGCGCCAGCACGTCCGCGACCGCGATCTGCAGGGCCTGCCGGTCCAGCAGACCCGACAGCCGCACGGCGGCCGGAATATTGTCCACGGCCGATTCGGGATCGAACCGGTTGAGGAACCACATGCGCTGCTGGGCCAGCGACAGCGGCACCAGCTCGGGCCGCGGTTGCGGGGTCAGCGCCTGGCGCGCGCCGGTGCCGGTCCGGCTCTCGGCGCGATCGGCCAGGGTGTGCACGACCGATGCCTCGAAGATCTCGCGCACGCCGATCTGGGTGTCCAGGGCGGCGGACAGCCGGGCCGCCACCTGGGTGGCGGACAGCGAGTTGCCGCCCAGGGCGAAGAAGTCGTCGTCCAGGCCGACCCGCTCCAGGCCGAGCACCTCGGCGAAGACACCGGCGACGATCTGCTCCACCGGGGTGGTCGGGGCGCGGAAGACCGCGGCCTCGAACACCGGCGCGGGCAGCGCCTTGCGGTCCAGCTTGCCGGAGGCGTTGAGCGGGAACTCGTCGAGCACCATGAGCACCGACGGCACCATGTAGGACGGCAGCTGATCGCCCAGTTCGGCGCGCACCGCGTCGGCGTCCACGGTCCGGCCCGGTGCGGCGATGACATAGCCGACCAGCTGATCGCCGGTGTGCTGGTCGTGGCGCACCACGACCACCGACTGCGCCACCGAATCCAGTGCGGTGAGCGCGGTTTCGATCTCGCCCAGTTCGATGCGCAGACCGCGCAGCTTCACCTGGAAGTCGGTGCGGCCGAGGTACTCCAGCTCGCCGTCGGCGGTCCACACCACGAGGTCGCCGGTGCGGTACATGCGGGCGCCGTCACCGAACGGATTGGCCACGAACCGATCCGACGTCAGATCCGGCCGCGCCACGTACGCGGTGGCCAGCTGATCACCCGCCAGATACAACTCACCCGCGACACCCACCGGAACCGGCCGCAACCGCGAATCCAGCACGAACACCTGGGTGTTGAACACCGGGCGGCCGATGGCGACCGTCTCGATGTCGGCGGCGGTGACCTGGTGGTAGGTGACGTCGACCGCGGCCTCGGTGGGGCCGTACAGGTTGTGCAGTTCCGCGCCGGTCAGCTCGCGCAGGCGGTGCGCGGGCTTGGGCGAGAGCGCCTCACCGGAGGCGAACACCATCCGCAGGCTGGTGGCCTGCGCGGCCGCCGCCTCGGCGACGAACACCGCGAGCATGGACGGCACGAAGTGGGTGACCGTGACACCCTCGCGGGCGATGAGCTCGGCGAGGTAGGCGGGATCGCGGTGGCCGTCCGGCTTGGCGACCACCAGATGCGCACCGATCTGCAACGGCCAGAAGAACTCCCACACCGACACGTCGAAGGTGGACGGGGTCTTCTGCAGCACCACGTCTTTACCGGTGAGGTTGTAGGCGTCCTGCATCCACACCAGACGGTTGACGATCGCGCCGTGCGGCACGGCCACGCCCTTGGGGCGACCGGTGGAGCCGGAGGTGAAGATCACGTACGCGGTGTTGTCCGGCCGCAGCGGCACCAGCCGGTCGGCGTCGCGCAGCGGCGCGGCCGAGTAGCCGCTCAGGTCGAGCAGGTCGATCCGCACCTGCGCGGTGTCGATGTCGAGATCCTCGCCCGAGGTCAGCACGGTGACCGGGTCGGCGGTGTCGAGGATGTACTCGATGCGCTCGGCCGGGTGGTCGGGGTCCAGCGGCACGTACGCGCCACCGGCGGCGACCACGGCGTACATGCCGACCACCAGGTCGATGGAGCGGCGCATACCCAGGGCCACACAGGTTTCCGCGCCGACGCCGCGCTCGACGAGCCAGCGGGCCAGACGGTACACCCGCTCGCCGAATTCGGCGTAGGTAACCGCTGTCCCTTCGAAGGAGACGGCGACGGCGTCCGGGGTGCGGGCGGCCTGCGCCGCGAAGAGCGCGATCAGGGTCGCGGCCGCGTCGCCGTCGGCGGTGCGCACGATATCGCCGTTGATGGCGGCCACATCGGCCCCACCCGGATTCGACACCAGGATGGACAGGTCGAAGTCCAGGTCGACGGTGGTGTCGTTCCACTGCTCCACCACCAGCGAGCGTTCGGCGGCGTCGAGCAGTTCGATATCACCCACGGCCGCACCGGGTTCGGCGGTGATGGCGTGCAGCACCCGCACCAGGCGGTCGGCGATACGGCGAACGGTGTTCTCGTCGAACAGATCCCGCAGGTAGCCCGCGCGAATCCGCAGGCGGCTGTCGAGCTGCGCGATGAGCGTCAGCGGGTAGTGGGTGGCGTCGGCGGCGTCCAAACCGGTGACGGCCATACCGTCGATATCGGCGGCCTGCGCGCGCAGCCCGTCGGCGTCGACCGGGTAGGACTCGAACACCACGAGGGTGTCGAACAGTCCGCCGACCCCCGCCGCCGACTGGATGTCGGCCAGACCGATGTAGTGGTGGTCCAGCAGGTCCGCCTGCTCGCCCTGGGTGCGGGTGAGCAGCGCGCGCACCGTCTCGGCCGGATCGAAGGAGATGCGCACCGGAACGGTGTTGATGAACAGGCCGACCATGGATTCCACCCCGGCCAGCTGCGCCGGGCGGCCCGACACGGTGGTACCGAACAGCACGTCGTCGCGGCCGGTGAGACGGCCGAGCAGCATGCCCCACGCGGTCTGCAGCACGGTGTTCGGCGTGACACCGAGCTGTGCGGCCAGGTTGGTCAGGCGTGCGGTGGCGGCCTCGTCCAGGTCGAAGAAGTACTCGCCGGACAGCGCCGTGATCTCCCGGCTCGCATCCGGCCGGGTGAGCAGGGTGGGCTCGGAGACTCCGCGCAGCGCCCGCTGCCAGGCCGCGAGCGAGGCCGGACGATCCTGCCGCGCAACCCATTCCAGGAAGTTGCGGTAGGAGCGGACCGGCGGCAGCGCGCTGCTGTCGGCGCGGGTCGCGTACAGCACCAGCAGGTCCTGCATGAGCAGCGGCATGGACCAGCCGTCGAGCAGGATGTGGTGGTTGGCCACGGCCAGCCGCCAGCTGTCGGCACCGGTGCGCACCAGTGTGAAGCGAATGAGCGGCGGCTGCGTCAGGTCGAAGCGCCGCATCCGATCGGCGGCGATGATCTCATCGGCGGCGGCCGACCGTGCGTCGGCGTCGGTATGGCTCGCGCTCAGGTCGTGGTCGGTCCACGCCACCCGCACGCTGTCGAGCACCAGCTGCACCGGGTTGCCCGCCGCGTCGTTCAGGTAGGCGGTGCGCAGGATCTCGTGCCGGTCGATCAGCGCCTGGGCGGCGGCACGCAGGCGGTCGGCGTCCACGCGGCCGGTGAGGGTCAGCACCGCCTGCGCCGTGTAGACGTCCACCGAGGTGGCGGCCAACTGCGCGTGGAAGAGCAGACCGGCCTGCAGGGCCGACAGCGGCCACACCTGATCGAGGCCGGGGAAGCGGCGCTCCCACCCGTCGATATCGCGCTGGGTGACCCGCACCAGACCGAAGTCGGACGGCGTGTGCCCGCCCGCGTCGGCCGAATCCGCATGCCGGGCAACGGCTTCCAGTGCGGAGGTCCACAGCTGACCGAAAGCGGCGACCTCGTCGGCGTCGAGCAGGGTGCTCGGGTAGCCGATATTAGCGGTGAGCTTGTCGCCCACCACGATGGCGTTGATGTCGATCGGCGCCATGGCGGGCATGTCGGCGTCGTACGCGCCACCGAGATCGCCCAGTTCCGGGGCCGGAATCCAGCCGAAGCCGCGCAGCGCCTCGGGCACATCGCCCTCGTTGACCCGGCCCAGGTAGTTGAAGCTGACCTGGCCCGGCAGTTCGGCGGGCAGCTGTCCGGCGGTGGCCGGGTTCAGATAGCGCAGCAGGCCGTAGCCGAGGCCCTTGTCGGGCACCGCGAGCAGCTGCTCCTTGACGGCCTTGATGGCGCGGCCCATGGCCGGGCCACCGGCGAGGGCGGCATCGACATCGATCTCGGACAGGTCGAAGCGCACCGGGAAGATGGCGGTGAACCAGCCCGCGGTGCGGGACAGGTCGGCACCCGGCACGACCTCTTCCTCACGGCCGTGGCCCTCCAGACGGATGAGCGTCGTGGAGCGACTCGGAGCGGGGTGGTGGTCGGGCGACGGGTGGGCGAGGGCAGACTTCTCCCCCGCACTCTCCCCCGCGGTACCGACGGGCGTGATCCCCCGGTCCGCGCGCCACTTGGCGACGGCCAGCGCCAGCGCGGTCAGCAGACCGTCGTTGACACCGCCGTGGAACAGCGCGGGCACCGTGGTGAGCAGCGACCGGGTGACCTCGCCGGACACCTCGACGTGGTGCTTGCGCACAACCTCGGTGACGTCCACGGCCGGATCCATGGGCCGCGCGGTGAGCAGCGGATCGGGGCCGTCGACCACGCCGCGCCAGTACTCCAGCTCGGCGATCCGCTCCTCGCTGCGGGCCTCCCGCTCCAGCGCGTGCGCCCAGGTGCGCATGCTGGTGGCGGGTGCGGCGAGTTCCGGCGTCTGACCGGAGGACAGCTGTCCCCAGGCGGTGACGAAGTCGGGCACCAGGATGCGCCAGGTGACGCCGTCGACCACCAGGTGGTGGGCCGCGACGATCAGGCGACCGGCACGGGTCGGCTCACCCTCGGACGCCGGGGACGGTTCCAGCCATACGAACCGGATCACCACGCCCGCGGCCGGATCGAGCCGGTCCAGGGTGGCGTCCAGGGCGGCCGACGCGGTGTCGAACAGCGCGGCGTCATCGAGCGCGGCGTCGAACACGGTGTGGTCGATGAGCGCGTCCACATCCACGGTGCCCGGCGCGGCGGTCTCCACCGTCCATTCACCGGAGTCGTTGCGGTACAGACGCGCCCGCAACATGTCGTGGCGGTCGATGACGGCCGCGACGGTGGCCGCGATACCGGCGCGGTCGATGCCGACCGGCAGTTCCAGGGCCATGGTCTGGTTGAAGCGGCCGAACGAGCCGCGCCGCTCCGCCATGAACCGCACGACCGGGGTGAGCGGCAGCTCGCCCACTCCGCCGCCGGGCAGCTCCTCCAGCTTCGGCGCGGTATCACCCAGCGCCGCGGCGGTTTCGGCCACCGCGGCCAGTCCGGCCACGGTGCGCTGTTCGAACACGTCGCGCGGACTGAACACCACACCGCGCGCCTTGGCCCGCGACACCAGCTGAATGGAGACGATGGAGTCACCGCCCAGGGCGAAGAACGAGTCGTCGATACCGACCCGATCCAGGCCCAGCACCTCGGCGAAGACCTCGGCGATGGTGTGTTCCACCGGATTACGCGGCGCGCGGAAGGCGGCCTCGGTGGTGAACACCGGCTCCGGCAGCGCCTTGCGGTCCAGCTTGCCGACCGGGGTCAGCGGCACCCGGTCGATGGTCATGATCGACGACGGCACCATGTAGGCGGGCAGGCGCTGCTCCACATGCGCGGTGAGGGTCGGCACGTCGATGACATGCCCCTGCGCCGCGACCACGTACGACACCAGCGACACCGCACCGGCGGCATTGCGGTGGCCGATGGTGACGGCGAAGTCCACGGTGTCGTGCGAGGCCAGCGCGGCGTCGATCTCACCGAGTTCGATGCGGAAACCGCGCACCTTCACCTGGAAGTCGGAGCGGCCCACATACTCGACCTCACCGCGACTCCAGCGCACCACGTCACCGGTGCGGTACATCCGCGCGCCCGGCACATACGGATTCGCGACGAAGCGATCCGCGGTCAGGCCCGGCCGCGCGTGGTAGCCGCGCGCCAGCTGAATGCCCGACAGATACAGCTCACCCGCGACACCCTCGGGCACCGGCCGCAACCGGTCGTCGAGGATCAGCGACTGCATACCCCGGATGGGGCCGCCGATGGTGACGGTCTCCCCCGGCGTCATGGGGCCGCTGATATTGGTCATGATGGTGGTCTCGGTGGGACCGTAACCATTGTGGAAGGCACGAATACTGCCGTCCGCCAACGGAATCGCCCACTTGGCCACCAGTTCCGGCGGTACCGCCTCACCACCGGCGCACAGCATGCGCAGGCTGTCGAGCCCGGTGGGATCGAAGGTGGCGATGGCCGCCGGGGTGATGAAGGCGTGCGTCGCACCCTCGGCGCGGATCAGCGCGGAGAGCTCCTCACCGCCGTAGACACCCGGCGGCACCACCACGAGGGTGCCCGCCGGACCGACCGCGAGCAGGAACTCCAGCATGGACGCGTCGAAGGACGGCGACGCGAAATGCAGTGCCCGCGAATCGGTGTCGAGGTGGTAGCGCTCGATCTGCTCGGCACTGAAGTTGGCCATACCGGCGTGGGTGACCACGACGCCCTTGGGCAGGCCGGTGGAGCCGGAGGTGTAGATGACATACGCCGGATGCTCCGGCCGCAGCGGGCGCGCCCGCTCGGCCGCGGTGACCGGCGCGCCGTCGTAGCCGTCCAGCTCGAGCTCGTCGAGCACCAGCCACCGCGCCGATTCCGGCAGTCCGTCGCGCACCGAAGCCACGGTCAGACCGACCGGGGAACCCGAGTCGGTGACCATGTGGGCGATGCGGTCGGCCGGGTAGGTCGGGTCCACCGGCACGAAGGCGGCCCCGGTCTTGGACACCGCCCATTCGGCCAGATAGGAGTCGGCCGAACGCGGCACGGCCACGGCGACCAGATCCTCGGTGCCGATGCCGCGCTCGATGAGCAGG
Source organism: Nocardia sp. CC201C (assembly GCF_030010695.1). NCBI lineage: Bacteria > Bacillati > Actinomycetota > Actinomycetes > Mycobacteriales > Nocardiaceae > Nocardia > Nocardia sp. CC201C. The sequence goes on along the minus strand of NZ_JASCXP010000114.1, from coordinate 6,461 downwards.
CGCGCCAGGCGATTCGACCGCGCGTCGAGTTCGGCGTAGGTGAGCTCGACGCGGTCCTCACCGACGCGGCCGGGGTAAACGACCGCGATGCCCTGCGGATTGCGCGCGACGGCGTCGGCCATGAGCTCCGGCAGGGTGCGCGCGGGCTCGGCGGGCGCACCGGTGCGGGCGATCAGGTCGGCGCGTTCGGTGGCGTCGAGGATGTCGATGCCGCCCACGGTGATCTCGGGATCACCGGCGATGGCGGTCAGCACCCGCTCCCAGCGCTGCGCGAAGGCGGCGGCGGTGTCGGCGTCGAACAGGTCGGTGGCGTAGGTCAGGGCCAGCGCCATGCCGTCGGTTCCGTGCTCGGACAGGGTGAACTGGAGGTCGAAGCGGGCGACGTTCTCCTCGAGATCCAGCGCGGAGACGGTCAGGCCGGGCAGCTCCAGGCTGGTGCGATCCAGGTTCTGGAAGGCCAGCACTACCTGGAACAGCGGGTTGCGCGCCTGCGACCGCTCGGGGGCGAGCAGTTCCACCAGCCGTTCGAACGGCACGTCGGCATTGCCGAAGGCGTCCAGGTCGGTGCGGCGCACCCGCTCCAGCAGATCGGTGAAGTGCTCGGCCGGATCGATGGCGGTACGCAGCACCAGGGTGTTGACGAACATGCCGACCAGATCGTCGAGCGCCTGCTCACCACGACCCGCGACCGGGGTGCCGATGGCGATGTCGTCGGTACCGGACAGACGTGACAGCAGCACGCTCAAGGCACTGTGCATCACCATAAACAGTGACGAACCCCGCTGGCGGGCAACATCTTCCAGTGCCGCGACGAGTTCCGGTGACAGCGTCCGGTGCAGCGTCGCGCCGCGATGGGAGGCGACGGCCGGGCGCGGGCGATCCGCGGGCAGGGTCAGCTCGTCCGGAATGCCGTCCAGGGTGCGCTGCCAGTAGCCGACCTGGCGGGCGAGCAGCGATCCGGCGTCCTCCTCGGAGCCGAGCACCTCGCGCTGCCAGATGGCGAAGTCCGCGTACTGCACCGGCAGCGGGGACCAGCCGGGCACCGCGCCCTGGGTGCGCGCGGTGTAGGCGGTCATCACGTCGCGGGTCAGCGGCCCCATGGAGAAGCCGTCACCGGCGATGTGGTGCACCACCACGACCAGCACATGCTCGCGCGCGTCCGCTGTCCCCGCATCGCTACGGCCCGATGCGGCGGTCAGTTCAGCGGTCTCGGAGTTCCCCGGCCCGTCACCGTCGGTCGGCGGGAGCGCGGCCGCGTCGTCGACCTGCGGCTCCGCAACCACCCGGTACAGCCGGGCACGCAGCGGAACCTGTTCGGCCACATTGAATCCGGCGGTGGCGAACTCGGTGACGCGGGCGGTCAGCTCGTCGGCGGCGACCTCGACCGGGTGCAGGTCCAGACGGACCTCGTCGGCGGGGACCACCACCTGCATGGGGGTGCCGCCGTGCTCGGGGTAGCGGGTGCGCAGCGACTCGTGGCGTCGCACCACATCCGCGACGGCGAGTTCCAGTGCGGCGGTGTCGAGTTCACCCGTCAGGCGGATGGCCAGCGGCAGGTTGTAGGCCGCCGAACCGGTGTCGTACTGGTTGAGGAACCACATGCGCTGCTGCGCGAACGACAGCGGCACCAGTTCGGTCGCACCGCGCTGGCGGGCGACCAGCTTGGCGCGCGAGACGCCGTCGGCATGCGATTCGATGCGGGCCGCCAGGGCCTCCACGGTGGACGCCTCGAACAGGGTGCGCACCGCGACGGAGGTGTCGAGAGCGGACCCGATGCGCGAGACCACGCGGGTGGCGATGAGCGAGTTGCCGCCCAGATCGAAGAAGTCGTCGTCCAGGCCGACACGCGGCAGCTCGAGGACATCGGCGAAGACGGCGGCGACGGTCTCCTGCACCGGGGTCTCCGGCGCGCGGAAGGCCCGGGCCTGCACCGCCGGGGCGGGCAGCGCGCGGCGATCCAGTTTGCCGTTGACGGTCAACGGGATTCGATCGAGCACCACCAGCGCCGACGGCACCATGTAGGACGGCAGCCGCTCGCCCGCACCCGCACGCACGGTGTCGAGGTCGGGCGCGGCGCCCTCCTCGCCCACCACGTAGGCGACGATGCGCTGATCGCCGGGCTGATCCTCGCGCACGATGACCGCGGCCTGCGCGATACCGGGCTGCGCGAGTACGGCGGCCTCGATCTCACCGAGTTCGATGCGGAAGCCGCGCACCTTGACCTGATCGTCGGCGCGCCCGAGGTATTCGAGTTCGCCGAAGCGGTTCCAGCGGGCGACGTCGCCGGAGCGGTACAACCGCTCACCGGGCACGCCGAACGGGCTGGCCACGAACCGGGCAGCGGACAGGTCCGGGCGGCCCAGATAGCCGCGTGCCAATTGCGGCCCGGCCACGTACATTTCGCCCGCGACACCGACCGGAACCGGATGCAGGCGGTCGTCGAGCACGTACACCCGCAGGCCCGCGATGGCGCGACCCACAATGCTGCCGGTGGCGGCCGCGATGGTGGCGGCGTCGAGCGCGCGGTGCGACACGTGCACCGTGGTCTCGGTGATGCCGTACATGTTCACCAGCACCGGCGCGCTGTCACCGTGGCGGGCGATCCAGTCACCGAGGCGGCGCAGCTCGAGGGCCTCACCGCCGAACACCACATACCGCAGCGCCAGCGGCGCGACGGCGGTACCGGATTCCCGGCTGGCCACCGACGCGATGCGATCGGCCTCGGCCAGCTGGTAGAAGGCCGACGGCGTCTGGTTGAGCACCGTGACCCGTTCGCGGCGCAGCATTTCCAGGAACTGCTCGGGCGAGCGCGAGGTGTAGTAGTCGACCACGACCAGTTTGCCGCCGTAGAGCAGCGGTCCCCACAGCTCCCACACCGAGAAGTCGAAGGCGTAGGAGTGGAACAGCGTCCACACATCCGCTGCGCCGAAACCGAATTCGCGATCGGTATTGGCGAACAACCGCACCACGTTGGCGTGCGACACGGCCACGCCCTTGGGGCGGCCGGTGGAGCCGGAGGTGTAGATGACGTAGGCGACATGCTCGGGCCGCAGCGGGCTGAGCCGTTCGGCGTCGGTCACCGGCGCGTCGTCGGCGTCCTCGATATCGCCCGCCTCGACGGTGTACCCGTCGAGCACCACGGTCGGCAGCGTGGCGGGCAGTTCCACCTGCACGGTGGAATCGACCACGACGCTGGTCGGAGCCGAATCCTGGAGCAGGAACGCGATGCGATCGGCCGGTGCGGTCGGGTCGACCGGCACGTAGCCCGCGCCGGTCTTGATCACCGCGAGCAGCGCGACCACCAGATCCAGCGAGCGCGGCAGGATCACCGCGACCAGGGATTCCGGTCCGGCCCCCTCCGCGATGAGGCGGCGGGCCAGCACATTGGCGCGCCGGTCCAGTTCCGAGTAGGTCAGCTCGTCGTCGCCGAAACGCACCGCCACCCGCGTGGGATGGGCGGCCACCGCGGCGTCGAACAGACCCGACAGCGTGGCGGTCGGATCGGCGAACGGTCCACTGCCGCGGCCAACGGCGGAACTCGCGGCTCCCTCCGTGGTGACGCGAGCTGCCGCCTCCGGGCGCGTCGCGAGTTCCGCGGCATCGGTTCCCGCGGAGACCCAGCGCTCGGCCACATCGTGGCGTTCGGCCTCGCCGAGCAGGTCGATATCGCCGATGACGGCGGCCGGGTCCTCGGCCACCGCGCGCAGGATGCGCACCAGGCGGTCGGCGAAGGCGGCCACGGTTTCGGGGTCGAACAGTTCGGTGGCGTAGTTCCAGGACAGGCCGAGCGAACCGTCGGCGCGCTCGCCCACGGTCAGCTGCACATCGAATTTCGCCGTGCCCGGGTCGAATTCGACGACATCGACGTCCAGACCCGGCAGCGAGACCGAACCCGCGTCCTTGGCGGAGGCGGCCTCGAAGGTCAGCGCCACCTGGAACAGCGGGTGGTGCGCCTGCGAACGCTGCGGGCTGAGCACATCGACGAGACGTTCGAACGGCACGTCGGCGTGCGCGAAGGCGGCCAGGTCGGTGCGGCGCACCTCGGCGAGCAGATCGGCGAAGGCCGCGTCCGAGCGCACCGGCGTGCGCAGCACCAGGGTGTTGACGAACATGCCGACCAGATCGTCCAGGGCGCGGTCACCGCGTCCGGCGATCGGCGTGCCGATGGCGATATCGGTGGCGCGCGACAGGCGCGACGCCCACGCGGCCAAGGCGGCGTGCACGACCATGAACAGGGTCACGTCATGGTCGCGGGCCACGGCCGACAGCGCCCGGTGCACCTCGGCGTCGATCGAGAAGTCGTGCGTCCCACCGGCATTGCCGGCCACCTCGGGGCGCGGCCGATCGGCGGGCAGTTCGATCTGGTCCGGCAGGTCGCGTAGCTGTTCGGTCCAGTAGGCGAGCTGTCGCGCCGCGGCCGAATCCGGGTCCTCCTCGGATCCGAGCACGGTGCGCTGCCACAGCGCGTAGTCGGCGTACTGCACCGGCAGCGGAGCCCAGTTCGGGGCCTCGCCGCGGCTGCGGTCCAGGTAGGCGGCGACCACGTCGCGCAGCAGCGGGCGCAGCGAGAAGCCGTCACCGCTGATGTGGTGCAGCACCAGCACGAGCACGTGTTCGCGCGGGCCGAGGGTGAGCAGGGTCGCCCGGAACGGCAGTTCGCGCGTGACATCGAAGTGCACGCCGGCCGCCGCGGTGACGCGGGCGATCAGATCGTCCGCCTCGATCTCCTCGGCGTCGAGATCGAAGGAGACCTCGCCCGGGGAGAGGACACGCTGGTAGCCGTTGCCCTCCACCTCGGGGTAGACGGTGCGCAGGGCCTCGTGGCGGACCAGCACGTCGCCGATGGCGGCGGCGAGGGCGGTGGCGTCGACCTCACCGGTGAGGCGCAGCGCCACCGGGATGTTGTTGACGGCGGTGCGGTTGTCGAAGCGGTTGAGGAACCACATGCGCTGCTGCGCGGGCGACAGCGGCACCAGCCGCGCCGACTCACCGGTGTCCAGGGTCACCGGGGCGGGCCGCTCCTGCGGTGTCAGCGGCAGTCGCGCGCCGGTGCCGACGCGCGATTCCAGGTGCGCGGCCAGCGCCGCCACGGTGGACGCCTCGAACAGGGTCCGCACCGGGATATCGGCGTCGAGCGCGGCCGACAGGCGGGCCGCCACCTGGGTGGCGATCAGCGAGTTGCCGCCCAGTTCGAAGAAGTCGTCGTCCAAGCCGACGCGTTCCACGCCGAGCACCTCGGCGATGGTGCCCGCCACGGTCTGCTGCACCGGGGTGGCCGGGGCGCGGTAGACCTTGGCGGCGAAGGTGGGGGCAGGCAGCGCCTTGCGGTCCAGCTTGCCCGAGGCATTGAGCGGGAAGGCGTCCAGCACTATAAAGGCGGCGGGCACCATGTAAGCCGGAAGCTGTTGGGACAGCTCGGCTTTCACGGTCTCCAGATCGATGTCACCGTTCGCGACCAGGTAGGCCACCAGTTGGTCGCCGGTGCGCTCGTCGTGGCGCACCACGACCACCGCCTGCGCCACTTCAGCCATGGCGGTGAGCGCCGACTCGATCTCGCCCAGTTCGATGCGCAGACCGCGCAGCTTCACCTGGAAGTCGGTGCGGCCCAGGTACTCCAGCTCACCGTCGGCGGTCCAGGTGACCAGGTCACCGGTGCGGTACATACGAGCGCCGTCACCGAACGGATTCGCCACGAACCGATCCGAGGTCAAATCGGGCCGCGCCACATACGCGGTGGCGAGCTGATCGCCCGCCAGATACAGCTCACCCGCGACACCCACCGGAACCGGCCGCAACCGCGAATCCAGCACGTACACCTGAGTGTTGAACACCGGTGCGCCGATCGGCACGGTGTGCACGTCGGCATCGGTGACCTCGTGATAGGTCACGTCGACCGCGGCCTCGGTGGGGCCGTACAGATTGTGCAGGCGCGCACCGGTCAGGGCGCGAAGCTGCTGCGCGGTCGGGCCGGGCAGCGCCTCACCGGAGGCGAACACCTGGCTCAGGCTGGTGGCGCGGGCCGCGGCGGGTTCCGCCACGAACACCGCGAGCATGGACGGCACGAAGTGGGTGACCGTGACGCCTTCGCGGGCAATGAGTTCCGCGAGATAGACCGGATCCCGATGCCCGTCCGGCTTGGCGACCACGAGACGCGCGCCGACCTGCAACGGCCAGAAGAACTCCCACACCGACACGTCGAAGGTGGACGGGGTCTTCTGCAACACCACGTCGTACGCGGCCAGCCCGTACTGGGCGTGCATCCATACCAGGCGGTTGACGATGGCGGCGTGCGAGACGGCGACGCCCTTGGGGCGGCCGGTCGAACCGGACGTGAAGATGACGTAGGCGGTATTGCCGGGCCGCAGCGGAGCGCGGCGATCGGCATCCGTCACCGGGGTGTCGGCGAAGTCGGAGAGATCCAGTTCGTCGATGCTGTATCTATTCGCGGCGCTGGAAGTCCC
>NZ_JASCXP010000113.1:0-18062 GCF_030010695.1 Nocardia sp. CC201C | reverse complement strand
CGATCCGGGTGTCGGTGCCGCGCGACGGGAGGGGCGCTGCCGGAGCATCCGTCCCGCGCGGGCATCCGACAGGCGGTCAGGAGAGCGCGCCGTCGTAATCGGGCAGTTTGAAGGTCTGCTGCGCATGCCCGCCCGCGAGGTCCGAGGCGCTGTTGCCGATATTGGCGACGATCGTGTAGCCGTCACCCTCGATATCGATGCGGGCGTTGGTCTTGTACTCCTGCAATCCGGCCGACCCCGCGGACAGCGTGGTGAACGGGCTGCCGTACAGGCCGTCGACGGGATAGCCCACCGCCGACAGGTTGATCTGCGTGTAGATGTTCATCAGTGCCGGACGACCGGTGACGAAGATGATCGCCGCACCCTGCCCCTTCGCCCACTGCGCCAGCGCCAGCATGGGTGCCATGGCCGGAGTAATCACGCTCGGGTTGTACTGCGTCTCCAGCACGGTGTTGTCGATGTCGAACACGACGGCTGGTTTGGTCGACCCGGGCAACGCCCCGGTCAGATAGTCCCGAGCCTGCGCCGCGACCGTCTGCACCTCGGAGATCCACTGGGAGTACGGCGGCAGCTCACCGCCACCGGACAATGACGACGAGCCGGAACCACCGGAGAGCGAGGACGATCCGGACCCACCCGACAGGGAGGACGATCCGGTATCGCCCAGTGCCGACGGCAGCGGTGCGGCCAGGGTGACGGTGATGCCGAGTGCTATACCTGCGATAGAGCGCTTCATGACTCGGGGACGCTAACCGGCAACGTTCAGACGCGCAGGCGTTTCACTTTGCGGCACCGACGAATTCCCGTTCACCGGGACACCTGTCGCCGCAGTCTTGACGCGCTGCCGGGACAACCGGTATCAGGTCGTCGCGCCCACCAGATTCTCCCCGCGCATACGCTGGGAGATCACCTGGGTGATGCCGTCGCCGCGCATGCTCACGCCGTAGAGGGCGTCGGCGATCTCCATGGTCGGCTTCTGGTGGGTGATGACGATGAGCTGGGACTTCTCACGGAGTTGCTCGAACAGGCCGATGAGGCGACGCAGATTGGTGTCGTCCAGGGCCGCCTCGACCTCGTCCATCACGTAGAACGGGGAGGGACGGGCGCGGAAGATGGCGACCAGCAGGGCCACCGCGGTGAGGGACTTCTCGCCACCGGAGAGCAGGGACAGGCGCTTGACCTTCTTGCCCGGCGGGCGGGCCTCCACCTCGACGCCGGTGGCGAGCATGTCGGAGGGGTCGGTGAGCAGCAGGCGGCCCTCGCCGCCGGGGAACAGGCGGCTGAAGACACCGACGAACTCGCGCGCCACGTCCTCGTAGGCTTCGGTGAAGACCTGCAGGATGCGGGCATCCACCTCGGCGACCACGTCGAGCAGGTCCTGGCGGGCCTTCTTGACATCCTCGAGCTGGGTGGCGAGGAAGTTGTAGCGCTCCTCCAGGGCCGCGAACTCCTCCAGCGCAAGGGGATTCACCTTGCCGAGGGTGGTGAGATCCTTCTCGGCGCGCTTGGCGCGGCGCTCCTGAGTGGCCCGGTCGTAGGGCATGGGCTGCGGCGGGCTGACCGCCTCCCCGCGCTCCTTGGCCTGCTCGTACTCCATCATCTCCAGCGCGGTCGGCGGCATGGGCACATCCGGGCCGTACTCGTCGATGAGGTCGTCGAGGGCGATGCCGAACTGCTCGGAGATGGTGGTCTCCAACTGTTCGATGCGCAGCGCCGCCTGGGCGCGCGCCACCTCGTCGCGGTGCACGGCATCGGTGAGCTGGGCGAGCTGGGTGGTGAGGGCGCGGGCGCGCTCCTTGGTCTGATCCACCTGCGCGGCGCATTCGGTGCGGCGGCGCACCAGGTCGTCGCGGCGGGCCCCGGCCTGGGCGACCACCTTCTCGAGTTCGGCGGCCACCCGTTCGGCCGAGTCGGCGACCACGGCGGCCACCGCGGCGGCCTGGCGGCGGGCGGCCTGGGCACGTTCGGCGCGGGCCCGGTTCTCCCGTTCGGCGCGGGCGGCGCGGCGCAGCGAATCCGCTTTGCCACGTACGGATTCGGCGCGTTCCTCGGCGGTGCGCACGGCGAGCCGGGCCTCCACCTCCAGGGAGCGGGCCTCGGCCAGCGCGGCGGCGGCCTCCTCACGGGCGTAGCCGGCGGTCTCGGTGCCCGCGGCCTCGGGATCCATATCGGACTGTTCGAGTTCGGCGTGGCGCAGCCGATCCTCGAGTTCGGCCAGCTTCTCCAGGGTTTCCGCGCGGCCGGCCTCGGTGTCGTCGCGCTGGGCGAGCAGGCGTTCGCAGTCCTTCTGGGCGGCGCGGGCGGTCTGGCCGAGGCGGCCGAGCCGGTCGTAGATGGAGACCAGCGCCTGATCGGATTCGTGCAGGGCGAGCAGGGCGTGGTCGACAGCCTCCTTGCGGTCCGCCTGCTCGGCCAGCGCTCCCGCCAGGGCCGCCTCGAACTCCTCGGACTGGCGCTGCCAGGACGCCAATTCCTGCTGGGCGGCATCGATCTCGGCCTGCACCTCGAGCTGGCTGGGGGCACGGTCGGAGCCGCCGAGCACCCAGCCGGAGCCGGTGAGATCGCCGTCGCGGGTGACGACCCGCAGCTCGGGTCGGACCGTGACGAGTTCCCGTGCGGCGGAGAGGTTCTCGACAACGGCGACGCCCGTGGTGAGGGCGGCGACCGCGGCGCGCAGGGATGCGGGGCAGTCGATCACGTCCAGCAACCAGCGCGCGCCACCGGGCAGTTCCCCGCTCGGCACCGAATTCGCCTGTGCGGCATCGGAGTAGACCACGGCGGCGCGTCCGCCGTCGGCCTCCTTGAGCGCTCGCACCGCACCGTGGGCGGAGGATCCGGTGTCGGCGGTGACGGCGTCGGCGAGCGGCCCGAGCGCGGCGGCCACGGCCGCTTCGAAACCGCTGTCCACCCGCAACTGCCCGGACAGCGGTCCGAGCAGTCCCTCGGCGCGGTGTTCGAGCAGCCAGGCGGCACCGTCGCGGCGCTGCAAACCCATGGTCAGCGCCTCGACGCGGGCGGCGAGCGAGGCGACCCGCTTGCCCGCCTCGCGGTCGCGCTCACGCAGTTCGGTGACCCGCTGGTCGGCCAGTTCGAGGGCCTGCGCGGCATGTTCGTACTGTGCGTCGAGCCCTTCCTCGCCCGCGTCGAGTTCGCTCAATTCGGCTTGGACGGACTCGAATTCGGCGTCGGCGGCCTCGCCGCGCTGCCGTGCCTCGGCAATGGCGGTCGAGAGGCGCTGGATCTCGCCGTCCACCGACTGGGCGCGAATCCGCAGCGAGTCCACCTGCCCGGACAGGCGGGCGAGACCCTCGCGCCGGTCGGCGATGGCGCGCACGGCGGCCAGATGCGCCTGCTCGGCGGCCTTGGCGGCCTGCTCCCGTTCGTGCAGCTGTTCCCGGGCGGCTTCCAGTGTTTCCGCGGCCATTTCGACGGCCGCGACCAGCTCGGCCTCTTCGGCCTCCACCCGATCCGCTTCGCGTTCCAACTGTTCGGGGTCGCGCCCGCTGCCGGTGGGCTGTTCGATGGTGAGGTTGCGGGCCCGGTCGCGGGCGATGCGGATGGTGGCGTTGACCCGCTCGGTCAGCGCCGAGAGCTGGAACCAGCTCTGCGCCGCCGCCTCCGCGCCCGGGGTGAGCTTGGACAGCTCGAATTCCTGCTGCGCGAGCGCCGCATTGGCGGCGTCGAGTTCGGCCTGCACGTTGATCTGCTGTTCGCGCGCGTACGCTTCCTTGCTCTGCTGCCCGTCCAGGTCGCGGCGGCGCGACACCAGATCGTCGGCGGCCAGTCGCAGCCGCGCGTCCCGCAGCTCGGATTGCACGGTCGCCGCCCGCCGCGCGACCTCGGCCTGCCGCCCGAGCGGTTTGAGCTGGCGGCGCAGTTCGGTGGTGAGGTCGGTGAGGCGCGCCAGATTGGCCTGCATGGCATCGAGCTTGCGCACCGCCTTCTCCTTGCGGCGGCGATGCTTCAGCACGCCCGCGGCCTCCTCGATGAAGGCGCGCCGATCCTCCGGCCGCGATTCCAGGATGGCCGACAGCTGCCCCTGCCCGACGATGACGTGCATTTCGCGGCCGATGCCGGAGTCGCTGAGCAGTTCCTGCACATCCATGAGACGGCAGGAGTTGCCGTTGATCTCGTACTCGCCCGCGCCGTCGCGGAACATGCGGCGGGTGATGGAGACCTCGGAGTATTCGATGGGCAGCGCCCCGTCGGAGTTGTCGATGGTGAGCGTGACCTCGGCACGACCCAGCGGGGCGCGACCCGCCGTCCCGGCGAAGATGACGTCCTGCATCTTCCCGCCGCGCAGCGCCTTCGCCCCCTGCTCACCCATCACCCAGGTGAGCGCGTCGACGACATTCGATTTCCCCGACCCGTTCGGCCCCACCACGCAGGTGATACCCGGTTCGAACCGGAGCGTCGTCGCGGACGCGAAGGATTTGAAGCCCTTCAGCGTCAGACTCTTCAGGTGCACAGTCGGCCAGGTTACCCGCTCGGCTCGGGTAGCCATGCGTATGCCGGTGCCCGAGTCCGGCGGCGGGCGGCGGGATCAGCGCAGCAGGGCCGGATCGATACCGAGCAGATCGAACAAACCGGACTCGCCCGCGCCGGTGGCTCGCACGGCCCGCCCCCTCCCTATCCGCTCGAGCCAGCCCAGCTCGAGCAGCCGGCGGCACAGCTGCGCCCCGGCCGCACCGCCGAGGTGGATGCGGCGTTCGGTCCAGTCGAGGCAGGGACGCACCACGGGGCGGCGGGTTCGGTGCAGCGCGGCCGGGTCGATGCCGAGCCGGTCGGTCAGCAGCACCATTCCGGATTCGGTGAGCGCGAATCCGGTGGTGGTCTCCAGGTGTCCGCGCGCGCCGAGCGCATCGGTGACGGCAACGCCGAGCCGACCCGCGAGGTGGTCGTAGCAGGTGCGTCCCCGAGCCAGTGTGGCCGCGACCGTACCGGCCCGCAGCCCGGTCACCGGCTCATCCGGCGCGTCGACCGCGGCCGCCATCGCCTCGAGCAGTTCGGCGATCCGGGGATTCGCCACCCGCACATAGCGGTGCCGCCCCTGCCGATGCTCCGCCAGCAGCCCGCCGTCGACGAGTCGGTGCACCTGCTCGGTGGCCGTCGACGCGGCCACCTCGGCGTACCGCGCCAGTTCCCCTACCGTCCAGGCGCGACCGTCCAGCAGCGCCAAGCACATGACAGCGCGGGTGCGGTCGGCCAGCAGAGCCGCCAGCCGAGCCAGTTCGGTTCCTCGGGAGAGCACCGGACCATGATCGCGCGCCGACACTTCGGCGCGCACCGAAACGTTCCGGCCCTACGGTCGGCCCATGCGCCGGACCTGCCCGATGATCACCGACCCGAACCGGGTGCGCGAAGCCTTGCGCACCATGCCCGTACCGACCTTTCCCACCGCGACGGCCGCCACCGGCACGGCCTGGCTGCGCGCCCACGTGCCCCGTTTCAGCGAAGGACCGGACCACGCGCGCCGCCGCGCCCTGGTGATCGCGGAACTCGACCGACTCTCCCCCACCGACCTGCGCCACCGGGTGCGCGCGGTGGCCGACCACCCGCTGCCGCACATCGAGGTATTGCTGAAAGCGATGGGCCTGCACCACATCCCGGCCGCCACCGTGGCGGTGATCGCCGCGCACTACCAGCCGCACGAGCCGGACAGCACCGCGGCCGACGCCGCGGTGGACGCCTTGGTCGCGGCGTGCGGAGGAGTAGCCGACGAGGTGACGGCCGCCCGGATCTGCGTCCTCGTCCAAGCCTGCGTGGCCACCGATGTACTGGTCACCCAAGCCCGCGACCTGATCGCCCGCCACACACCCCGATCGTGGTCCCCCGACGAGATCCTCGCCCGAACCATGATCGAGAGCCCGCCGCTGCGCTCGACCCGACGTGTCATCGGAGGTGAACAGGTGGAACTCGATCTGCGCCACCCCGGATTGGGTTGGGGCGCAGGCCCACACGCCTGCCCCGGCCGCCCCCAGGCGATTGCCCTCGCCGCCGGAATCCTCGAAGGGACCACCGCGTGACCAAGTCCGAGATCTTCCGCGAGCTGCACTACGGCCCCGAACCCCTGATACTGTCCAATGCCTGGGATTTCGGCTCGGCGGCGCTCCTGGCCGCCGCCGGATTCCCGGCCGTCGGCACCACCAGCCTCGGCATCGCGGCGGCGGCGGGCCTTACCGACGGAATCGGCGCGACCGCAGCCGAAACTCGTACACTGGCACGACAATTGGCGCGGCTATCGATTCCGGTGACGGTCGATATCGAAGCCGGATTCCACACCGACCCCGCCGAGATCGCGGCTTTCGTCGCCGAACTGGCCGAATTCGGCACGGCGGGCGTGAACGTGGAAGACGGTCGCACCGGCACCTCACTCGCGACCCTGGAACAGCAGGCCGACATCATCACCGCGATCAAGAAACGAACTCCGGACATTTTCGTCAATGCCAGAGTAGACACCTACTGGTTGAACCTGGACCTCGATTCGACGACTTCCCGAGCCGGGAGATACGTGACCGCCGGTGCGGACGGCGTCTTCATTCCCGGGGTCTCGGACATCACCGAGATCGCACGATATGTCCAGGCCGTGCCCGTGCCGCTCAACGTGCTCTATTCCACGGGAGGGCCGACCATTTCGGAACTCGCCGCCGTCGGGGTACGGCGGATCAGCACGGGGTCACTGCTGTATCGACGAGCGCTGGGCGCGGCGGTAGCAGCAGCTCTCGCAGTTCGAACCGGCCAGGATGTCATCGGCGAAATGCCGAGCTATTCAGAGATACAATCGTCGATTTCCAATCCAGTGCCCGACGCGGTCGCACGCCGCCACATCGCCGAACACATTCAATAGCCTTTTGCTCTCTGCGGCTACACGTCCCGATCGCGTGCCCCCTGCACCAACTGCCGCCGCCACATCTCCAGCAGCACCACCCCGATCACGGTAGGCCCCAACCACGCAACGAGTTGCGCCCCGCCGCGCAGTGGCCCGTCGATGGCGAAGCTGACCACCACCGTCGCCGTGATGAGCGCGATGTAGGAGCCACCGAGACCGTGCACGTAAGCATGGGTCCACTTTCCCGCTCGCCCGGCCGAATACCGCCCCAGCCACGCCAGACCGAATGTCAGCACGGAGAGCGGAATCAGCCCCCACAGTTCGGGCCGCCACCACAGCACCAGGGCGACGGCCGAAAGGCAGACGGCGGCAACCACTCCCAGGTAGGCGACGCCGATGTCTCCCGATCGCCGCCAGTGCGCATCGGCCCACATGAGCACGGGGCCGAGCAGCAGTCCGGCTGCACCGACGAGAATGTGGAACGTCAGGACGGTCGCGTACACGGGCCTGCACCTACCTCGCTCGCGGATGCCTTCCGCAGCTGGACGATTCCCAGCCGGTGAGCATGCGGAACACCAGCACGCCGCCCCACGGCACGATGACCCAGAACGGCCAGAAGTAGGTGGGTTCGCCCGCCGCGATGGAGATCATGGCCCAGATGGCCAGGCACAGCAGGCCGACGCCGAACCAGGCGCTGCCCTCGATGCGCTGCCAGACGGGGATGCGCGGGGTGCGCTGCCGCACTGTTGTTTTCGCGAGTTCGGGCAGGTCGGCGAGGACCACGTGCAGCCCTTCGCGAGTGGGGGTGGCGTAGACCTGGGCCGCGCGCTCGTCGTATTCGGTGGTGGTGATGCGGCCTTCGGCCATGTGGCGACCGAGCTGTTCGATGACGGCCGCGCGCTCGGCGTCCGAGGCGCGGGTGCCGGAGGCGATATCCATGTCCAGATCCTCCCGAGATTCTTCCATTGTGGAAGGTGAGACTCATATTAATACTCCATAGTGGAATGTCAAGGGCATTGCCGGCGGCTCAAGTGATGGCAGGTGCCAGCACATTTGCCAGCAGGGCATTCGCGATGAGATGGTTATGAGCAGTTCTCAGGCAAGGAGTCATCGTGGATCTGGACTGGTCGCCCGCCGATCTGGCGTTTCGTGATGAGGTGCGAAGTTTCCTCGACGAAAAGTTAACCCCTGATCTTCGTCGGGCCGGGCAGTTGGCGACGAGCGTCTACCCGGATCACGAAGCCAGCATGCGGTGGCAGCACATCCTGCACGAACGCGGCTGGGCGGCTCCCGCGTGGCCGGTGCGGCACGGCGGCTGCGACTGGAGCCTGACGCAGCACTACATCTTCAGCCGCGAGTGCACGCTCGCCGGTGCGCCCAACCTGTCCCCCATGGGCATCCGCATGGTCGCGCACGCCATCATGGCGTTCGGCACCGAGGAACAGCAGAACTACTTCCTGCCGGGCATCCTGACCGGCGAGGTGTTCTTCTGCCAGGGCTACTCGGAGCCCGAGTCGGGGTCGGATCTGGCCTCGCTGTCGATGGCCGCGGTCGACGACGGCGACGATTTCATCGTCACCGGCTCGAAGATCTGGACCACCCACGCCACCGAGGCCAACTGGATCTTCGCCCTGGTGCGCACCTCCAAACAGGCCAAGAAGCAGCAGGGCATCACCTTCCTGCTCATCGATATGCGCACCCCCGGCATCGAGATCCGGCCGCTGGTCATGACTTCCGGTGAGCAGGTGCAGAATCAGGTCTTCTTCGACCAGGTGCGGGTGCCCAAGAAGAATGTGCTGGGCCAGATCGACGACGGCTGGACCGTGGCCAAATATCTGCTGATCTTCGAACGCGGCGGCGGGGCGGCCGCGCCCGCGCTCCAGGTGATGGCCGAGGAACTCGCGCAGGCCGCCGCCACCCAGCCCGGCCCGGACGGCACGCCGCTCATCGACGATCCCGGATTCGCCCGCCGGCTCGCCGACGCGCGGATCCGCGCCGATGTGCTCGAAGTGCTGGAATATCGCACCCTGTCGGCCATATCGCGCGGCAAGGATCCGGGTTCGGCGGCGTCGACCATCAAGATCCTCGGCACCGAGCTGAGTCAGGTGCTCACCGAACTCGCCCTGGAGGCGGCGGGCCCGCGCGGCCGCGCCTATCAACCGCACGCCACCATGCCCGGTGGCCCGGTCGTCGATTTCACCGCTCCCGCAGACGGATTCGTCAGCGGCGAGGAATGGCAGGCGGTCGCGCCGCTGCGGTACTTCAACGACCGCGCCGGTTCGATCTACGCCGGCAGCAACGAGATTCAGCGCAACATCATCGCCAAAGCCACCCTGGGACTGTAGTCATGGACTTCGAATTCACACCCGAGCAGAACATGCTCCGCGACGCCGTCACCGGGTTCCTCGCGGCCCGCTACGACCTCGAAACCAGCCGTGCCGCGGCCCGTCTGGGCGCGGGCTGGCAGCCCGAGATCTGGCGCGGGCTGGCCGAGGAGGTCGGCGTGCTCGGCGCCAGCCTGCCGGAATCGGTGGGCGGTATCGGCGGCGGGCCGGTCGAGACGATGATCGTCGCCGAAGCGCTCGGCGGCGCACTCGTGGTGGAACCGTATGTCGACACCGTGGTGGTCGGCGGCGGCCTGCTGCGGCGGTCGGACGGCAAACGCGCCGAGGATCTGCTCGCCGGCATCGCCGCGGGCGAGGTGGTCACCGCCTTCGCCGCGCTGGAACCCCAGGCCGGATACGACCTCGGGCAGGTGCGCAGCACCGCGCGCCGCGAGGGTGACGACTGGGTGCTGGACGGCACCAAGATCGTGGTCACCACCGCTCCCCTGGCCACCCATCTGCTGGTCACCGCCACCGTCGACGATGGTATCGCCCTGTTCGTCCTCGATTTCGATGCCGCCGCCCCACCCGCCGGGCTCACCGTCGACAGCTACCGCACCATCGACGAGCGCCGCGCCGCCGACCTCACCTTCACCGGCGTACGCCTGCCCGCCGACGCGCTGCTGCTGACCGACGCCGCCGACGCGGTGACCGCCACCCGGGACGAGGCCATCGCCGCGGTCTGCGCCGAGGCCGTCGGGGCCATGCGCAAGGTGCTCACCGACACCGTCGAGTACACCAAGCAGCGCCAGCAGTTCGGGGTGCCGATCGCCAGCTTCCAGGCCCTGCAACACCGCATGGTCGATATGCATCTGGAGTTCGAACAGGCCGTCGCCGCAACCTATCTGGTGACCATGAAGCTCACCGCCGAACCCGCCGAGCGGGCCCGGGCGGTCGCCGCCGCCAAGGCCACCGTCGCCCGCGCCGCCCGCACCATCGGGCAGGAGGGCGTGCAGCTGCACGGCGCCATGGGCATGACCGAGGAACTGGCCATCGGCCACTTCTTCAAACGGCTCACCGCGATTCAACACGAGTACGGCAGCGCCGATCACCACATCGCCCGCTATGCGGCATTGACCCGCCCCTGACGCCACCCGCGCGGTCCGCTCCGGGCGGGCCGCGCGGTCGGTGACGGACGCCACATTCGAACCCGTCACGCGCCACGCCCCTGCCTCGTCCAAGGGTTGTGCCGAACCGTTCGGCATCGACGAAAGGATGAGCACATGTCGCGTCTGAATCTGCCGAAGCTGGCCCCCGAGGTCTACCGGGCCTGGGCCGCCGCGGAGACGGCGATCGGGCAGGGCCCGCTCGACCCGGTGGTGCGCGAGCTGGTGAAGATTCGCGTCTCCCAGATCAACGGCTGCCTGTTCTGCATCGACATGCACACCACGCAGGCGCGCAAGGAGGGCGAGAGCGAGCAGCGGATCTTCCACCTGAACGCCTGGCGGGAATCGACCCTGTTCACCGACACCGAGAAGGCCGCCCTCGACTATGCCGAGGCGGCAACCGAACTCGGCCCGCACGGCGTGAGCGACGAGATCTGGGCCGCCGTCGAAAAGCACTTCGACGAGGGCCAACGCGGCGGCCTGGTCGCCATCACCGCGCAGATCAACCTGTGGAACCGGCTCGGCGTGCCGCTGCGGTTGCAGCCCGGCGGCTACTGATCACAGGGCGCGGATCCCGACCACGACGGCTGGCGACCACGTCGAGCTTCCCTGCCAGGTGCCATCGGGCACCCGGGCAGGGAGTGCGATCAGGACAGATCCGCCAGTGCGGCCTCGATGGCACGGTGAAACGTGGGATACGCCAGGATCATTCGGCGCAGGGTGGTGACGGGCACCTCCGCGTGCACCGCGACCGAGAGCGCGCTGAGCACCTCACCACCCCACGGGCCGACCGAGGTGGCGCCCACCAGCACGCCGCGCCCGGCATCCTCGACGACCTTGACGAAGCCCGCGTTGCCGACCTTGTGTATCCACCCGCGCGTCGAGGCCGGTACCTCGACGCTGCCGACGCGCACCGACAGCCCGGCATCGCGCGCCTGTGCCTCGGTCAGACCGACCGCACCGATCTCCGGATCGGTGAAGGTGACCCGGGGCACCGCCCGGTAGTCGCCGGATTCGCCACTGCCGCCGAGGATGTCGTGCACCGCGATCCGCGCCTGGTACATGGACATGTGGGTGAACTCGCCCTTGCCGGTGACATCGCCGATGGCCCACACCCCGTCGGCGGCCCGCATCCGCTCGTCCACCTCGATGCGCTTCGCGCTCTCGTCCAGGCCGACCGCGCCGACGCCGAGCCGGGACAGGTCGGTGTGGCGACCGGTCGCGACCAGCATCCGCTGCGCGTAGTGCACATCGCCGTCGTCGGTGTGCACGACGAACCGGTACCCGTCGTGGTCCACCTGTTTCGGCGTGGTGCCCGTGCGCACTCGAATCCCTTCGGCGGCAAAGGCTTCGGCCAGCACCGCTGCGGCCTCCGGTTCGTCCCTGGGCACCAGTCGGCTGCGCACCAGCATGGTCACCGCGCTGCCGAAGCGCGCGAAGATCTGCGCGAATTCGCAGGCCACGGGCCCGCCGCCGAGCACGATCACCGATTCGGGGGCCGCGGTGACGGTCACCGCGTCCCGGTTGGTCCAGAACGGCGTGCGGTCGAGGCCGGGAATGGGCGGAATCGTCGGTGCCGTACCGGGATTGAGCACGATCGCACGTTCGGCCCGGAACACCCGCGCCCCGTCGGCGGTGTCGACGGTCACCTCCCCCGGCGCGCTGATCCGTCCCCATCCGCGCACGAACCGGCCGCCGGACTTCTCGAACCGGTGCACGGCCGCGGCGTCGTTCCAGTCGTCGGTGGCCTCGTCGCGAATGCGGCGCGCGACAGGAGCCCAATCATGCCGCACGGTGGCCGACCCGGCCAGCGTGTCCACCCGCCGCCCCTCGGCCACGGCGGCGGCCGCCCGCACCATCATCTTGGTGGGAATGCACGCGTAGTAGGGGCATTCGCCGCCGACGAGCCGCCCCTCCACACCGACCACCGACAGTCCGGCCTCGGCCAGCCGGGTCGCGGCGTCCTCACCGCCGGGCCCCATTCCGACCACCACCGCATCGACCGTCTCGACCGCCATGCCCCGCTCCCTCTCACTGGATTCCGGCCACCCGCACGCCGTGCCGACGATACGCGGCGGCCCAACTCAATCCGAGGAACCGCCGCCGGACCCGCTGTCGCTGGAACCTCCGCCGGAACTGTCGGAGGCACCGCCGCTGTAGCCGCTGTCGCCGACACCGCCGCCCGATCCGACGTCGCCGGAACCGCCGTTCCACCAGCCGGAGTCGCCGTGGACGTAGCCGTGATTCGCGTGCCCGTGATAGCCGGTGTGGTGCTGGCCGTGCTGACCACCCGGGTGGTGGCCGTCGTCGTATCGGTCCGAACCGCCCCTCGGAAGGTCGGGATGCCATGCCGGGCTCCCGTCGTACCCGGACGGCCGGTATCCCGGCGGTGGTCCGCCCCGGCCGCGCTGTCCCGGCCCCTGCGGGGTGAAGGCCAGGGGGTCGACGCGTTCGACGCGCCGCCGCGTGCTTCGGGCGATCAGCACGACCAGCAGCGCCGCCAACGCGAGCAGTGCGAGAACCACGCCGATGATCATCACGAGTGACACCATGTCCGGATTATCTGTTTCGACACGCCTTTACGCATCAGCTGCGCGACCGCGACCGCCGCGACTCCGCTCACAGCCCCGGGACCAGTGAGTTTCGGTCACACTCGCTAATTCGATCTTGACGTATTCTCTTCGCGTGATGGCCGGGCGGAGCGTCGTATCCTGCACCTATGCATGCCGCACAGTTGGCCGAGGAGTTCCCGGTGGTGTCCCTGGACACCGATGCGCTGGAGGCGGCCGGACTCATGGCGGAGCATCGGCTGCCGGGCATCATGGTGATGGGACCGGACGGCTGTCCGGCGGCCGTGCTGGCCGCCTGGCAGGTGGTGCGCTTCATCATCCCGAAGTACGTGCAGGACGATCCGTCGCTGGCCGGGGTGTTGGACGAGCCCATGTGCGACAAGACCGTGAAACGCCTGCGGGGCAAGAAGGTCCGCGACGTGATGCCGGACAAGCCCGGCGGTATTCCGACCGCCCGACCCGACGACACCATTGTGGAAGTGGCGGCGACCATGGCCCGGCACCGCTCGCCGATCGTCGCGGTGCTGGACGGCAGGCGACTGCTCGGCGTGGTCACCTCGTCGCGACTGCTGGCCGCCGCACTCCAGGTCTGACGGCCGTCCGCGCCCACGGGGTCGCCCGATGACCGCGGTGGCCGTGGCGGTTTTCCTCATCGCCTACGCCCTCATCGCCTCCGAGCGGGTGCACAAGACCACCGCGGCGCTGGGCGGCGCGGCCATCGTGCTGGCGCTGGGCGTGCTCGATGCCGACGACGTCTTCTACTCGCACGAGACCGGCATCGACTGGAATGTCATCTTCCTGCTGCTCGGCATGATGATCATCGTCGGTGTGCTGCGCCAGACCGGGGTCTTCGAGTACACGGCGGTGTGGGCGGCCAAACGCGCGCGCGGTTCCGCGCTGCGGGTCATGATCCTGCTGACCCTCATCACCGCCGTCGCGTCGGCCTTCCTCGACAATGTGACCACGGTGCTGCTCATCGCCCCGGTCACGCTGCTGGTGTGCGAACGCCTGGAGGTGCCGCCCGCGCCCTTCCTGATCGCCGAGGTGCTGGCGTCGAATATCGGCGGCGCGGCCACCCTCATCGGCGATCCGCCCAATATCATCATCGGCAGCCGGGCCGATCTGTCGTTCAACGACTTCCTGTGGAATATGGCCCCCATCGTGCTGCTGGTGCTGCTGGTGCTCATCGCGCTGCTGCCCCGGCTGTTCCGGGGTTCGTTCGAGGTGAATCCGGAGCGGGCGGCCGATGTGATGGCGCTCAACGAGCGCGAGGCGATTCGCGATCCGCGGCTGCTGGTGAAGTGCGGCATCGTGCTCGCCGCCGTATTCGCCGGATTTGTCGGGCATTCCGTCTTCCAGATCGAACCGTCGGTGGTGGCCCTGCTCGGCGCGGGCGTCCTGGTCCTGATCTCCGGCCTTCCACAACGCGATTACCTCGCCTCCGTGGAATGGGAGACGCTGCTGTTCTTCGTCGGCCTGTTCATCATGGTCGGCGCACTGGTGAAGACCGGCGTCATCGAGCGGCTCGCCGCCCGCGCCACCGAGGTCACCGGCGGCGACGCCCTGCTGGCCACCATGCTCATCCTGGTGATCTCGGCCGTGCTCTCGGGCATCATCGACAACATCCCCTATGTCGCCACCATGAGTCCGCTGGTGGCGGATCTGGCGGGCAGTATGGACCAGCACGCGGAGGCGCTGTGGTGGTCGCTGGCCCTGGGCGCGGACTTCGGCGGCAATCTTACCGCCGTCGGCGCGAGCGCGAACGTGGTCATGCTGGGCATCGCCCGACGAGCCGACACGCCGATCTCGTTCTGGGAATTCACTCGCAAGGGCATGGTGGTGACGGCGGTGAGCGTCGCGGTGGCGGCACCGTATCTCTGGCTGCGCTATTTCGTTCTCGCCTGACCCGCCCACCGGTGAGAATCCGCACATTACCGTCACGATCTGCGTGGCGATTTCGTGCTGAGGCGTGCGATACTCCAGAATTGCCGCGCCATGTCTGTCTCTTCCACGTCATCGTCGACCACGCCGGGCACCGGGTCCGGCGACGCCGCCCCGCGCCGCCGCGAATACCGTCTCGACCTGGACGGCCTACGCGGAATAGCCATCGCGCTGGTGGTGGTGTTCCACATCTGGTTCGGCCGGGTGTCCGGCGGCGTGGACGTCTTCCTGGTGCTGTCGGGCTTCTTCTTCACCGGGATGCTGCTGCGGCAGGCCGAGACGGGTTCGGTGGGTATCCGGCAGACGCTGCGGCGCACCGGGCGGCGGCTGCTGCCGGCCATGGTGGTGGTGCTGACCGCCGTGGCCGTCGCGACGGTCGTCTTCCAGCCGTACACCCGCTGGTCCGATATGGCCGCGCAGACGCTGGCCTCGCTGTTCTACTACCAGAACTGGTACCTGGCGGCGGCGTGGACCGACTATCTGGCGGCCGATCCCGCCGTGAGTCCGCTCCAGCATCTGTGGTCGATGTCGGTGCAGGGGCAGATGTACGTGGCGCTGCTGGCCCTGGTCGCCCTGGTGACCTTCGTCTGTCGCCGCAACGATCGAACCGGGTCGGTGACCGCGTGGGTGGCCGCGTTGTTCGGCGTGCTGACCGTCGCCGCACTTCTGCATGCGACGCAAGGGGTTTCGAATCAGCAGGGCTGGAACTACTACGACACCTTCGCGCGCGCCTGGGAGCCGCTGGTGGGTGCGCTGCTGGCGATGGCCGCACCGCACATCGCACTGCCTCGCCTGGCCCGCGCGGTGCTGGCGGTCGCGGGCCTGTCCGCCATCGTGGCCTGCGGTTGGCTGATCGACGGCGCCGCCCGCTTCCCCGGTCCGGCGGCATTGCTGCCGGTGGGCGCGACCGTGGCCCTCATCGCGGCGGGCGCGAATCTCGGTGGGGCGCGGCAGCCGTGGGTGAACCGGATGCTGGCCAGCGCTCCGGCGGTGCGGCTGGGATCGCTCGCGTACTCGCTGTACCTGTGGCACTGGCCGATTCTCATCTTCATGCTCGGCGAAACACAGTCGCGCACAGCGGGAGTGGTCGGCGGTTCGGCGGTGATCGCAGCCTCCCTGCTGCTCGCCTACGCCACCAACCGCTTCATCGAGGAACCGCTGCGGGTGCGCGGTGAACCCACCGCCGACCGCGACTACCGGCTGCGCACCGGCTTCGCCACCGCGACCGTCGGCATTCTGCTGGTCGGATGCGCGTTCACCTGGCAGGTGATCAACGGCTCGAAGCTGCAACCGGTGGGCGAGCTCGATCCGGTGCGCTACCCGGGGGCGGAGGCGCTCATCGCGCACGCGCCGGTGCCCAATGCCGAGATGCGCCCGACCATCGCGGAGGCGCCCGCCGACAACGCCTATCCCACCCGGGACGGCTGCATCTCCGACTTCGACACCCGCGCCGTCATCACCTGCGAGTACGGCGACACCTCGGCGACCCGCACCATTGCCGTGGTCGGCAATTCCCATGCCGAGCACTGGATTCCGGCCCTGCACCTGCTGGGTGAGGAGCACGGTTTCCGGCTGGTCGTCTTCCTGAAGATGGGCTGTCCGTTGACCGTGGCCGCGGAGCCCATGTACAAGGGCCTGCCCATCGCCGACTGCCGCGACTGGTCCGCGGAGGTCATCGACCGGCTCGGCGAGGACAAGCCGGACTGGGTGTTCACCACCGGCACCCGCCCCGCCGACGCGGGCGGCGACGAGACGCCGACGGACTACCTGGATGTGTGGACCGCCCTGGAGGATCGCGGCCTGCACGTGCTCGCGATGCGCGACACCCCGTGGTTGCGCCGCGACAAGGTGCGCTACCGCGCCATCGACTGTCTGGCCGCCGGTGGCGATCGGGTGAGCTGCGGCATGAAGCGGGAGGACGCGCTGTCCAACGTCAATCCGGCCGCCGCGCCCGCCGAGGACTTCCCGAATGTCTTCCCGCTGGATCTCTCCGACGCGGTGTGCCGTCCGGACGTGTGCTCGGTGATCGAGGGCAATATCCTCGTCTACCACGACGAGCACCACCTGACCGCGAGCTACTCGCGGTCGCTGGCACCGGAACTGGGCCGCCAGCTGCAACCGCTGCTGGGTTGGTGGTGAGCTAGCGCGGCAGCAGCGGCACCAGCTGTTCCCGCACCTCGTCCAGCGGCCGGGTCGTTTTCAACGCCCGCGCCTGGATGATGGCCCCCTCGATGGCGCTGAGCATGAATCCGGCCAGTGACCGCGCCCGCTCCTCGGGGAGACCCTGGCGGGTGAGCGCGGCGGCGAGCCGTTCGGTCCAGTCGCCGAAGGCCAGTGCCGCGACGGCCTGCACGCGTGGCTCGTCCTCGGCCAGGGCGGCGCTGACCACCGGGCAGCCCGCGCCGAAGGCGCTGCGTTCCAGATTGCGCTTCCACCAGTCGAGCAGGGACACCAGCCAGTCCTCCGCGGTGCCGGTGGACATGAACGTGTCGATGAGCGCGGACATGCGGTCGGCCGCCACCCGAGTGGCGGCCTCCACGAGTTCCCCCTTGCCCTCGGGGAAGTGCTGGTAGAGCGAGTTGCGGGATGCGCGGCTGCGATCCAGCAGGGCGGACAGTCCCGCACCGTGCACACCCTGCTCCCGCACCAGTTCGATGGCGCTCTCGATCAACCGGTCCCGGGGTCCGGCGCTCATGCGATCTCCTGACGGTCGTGCGGCACGGGTCTTGCGTGAACCGATCGGTCCATGGTCCAATCATGACAGATGTGAACCGATCGGTTCACCGAAAGGATGCCATTCATGACCGCCCCCGAGATCGACTTCGCCGCACTGTCGGGCCTGGAGCTGCTGCGGACCGCCATGAGCATGTCGGAGCGCCCGCCCTACATCGGCGATCTGCTCGGTATCGAGGTCGATTCGCTGGAGGAGGGTGAGGTCGTGTTCAGCCTGCGCACCCGCCCGGACTTCGCCAACCCGCTCGGCACCACCCACGGCGGCATCTGCGCCACCCTGCTGGATTCGGTCATGGGCTGCGCGGTGCACACCACCCTCCCGGCGGGGGTCGGCTACACCACGCTCGGGCTGGAGATCAAATACATTCGCGCGGTCCCCACCGACGGCCGCACGCTCACCGCCACCGGCACCACCATCCACGTCGGCCGCACCACCGCCACCGCCGAGGGCCGCGTCACCGACGACCAGGGCCGCCTGGTCGCGCACGCCACCACCACC
>NZ_JASCXP010000112.1:0-18137 GCF_030010695.1 Nocardia sp. CC201C | reverse complement strand
GTGGTCGGGGTGAAGATCTTCGGTCCGATCCACGGCGGCGTGTTCATCTTCTACGTGCTCATCGCCCTGCTGGCGGCGC
Source organism: Nocardia sp. CC201C (assembly GCF_030010695.1). Classification (NCBI taxonomy): domain Bacteria; kingdom Bacillati; phylum Actinomycetota; class Actinomycetes; order Mycobacteriales; family Nocardiaceae; genus Nocardia; species Nocardia sp. CC201C. The sequence goes on along the minus strand of NZ_JASCXP010000112.1, from coordinate 18,058 downwards.
GGGAACTGGAGTGGAGCCGCCGGACCACGCTGTTGGCGCTGGTCGCGAGCATTCCGCCGTTCGCCACCGTCTGGTTCGAGCGCTGGGCCGTCCGCACCGGGCAGTTGGGTGAGCTGAGCGCCGGCGCCGGGGCGGCAGGCGCCGCCCCGGCCGCGACGCGTTCGTGACAGACTGGATGTCGTGACTCGACCTGCACGACGACCTTCAGCCGCCGTCGCCGCCGCTATGTCCGGTGCGGTGGATCTGTCCGCATTGAAGCAGCCCGCGGTGAGCGGGGACGCTCCCCAGGGGCATGCCGTCACCGAGGCTGACTTCGAAACCAAGGTGCTGCGCCGCTCCACCCAGGTGCCGGTGGTGGTGGCGCTGTACTCCCAGCGCAGCCCCGGCAGCATCGAACTGGTGAAACTGCTGGAGAAGCTGGCCGCCGAAACCACCGACTGGGAGCTGGCCAGCATCGAGGCCGAGGCCAATATGCGCATCGCGCAGGCCTTCGGGGTGCAGGGCATCCCGACGGTGGTCGCGGTGGCCGCGGGGCAGCCGCTCGCCGACTTCACCGGCAACCAGCCGGAGGAGCAGGTGCGGCAGTGGCTCGCCGCCGTCGTGGACGCGGTGCGCGGCAAACTGCCCGGCGTCGGTGCGGGCGGCGAGGGGGAGCCGGAAGCGCCGGAGGACCCGCGCTTCGTAGCCGCCGAAGAAGCCTTGGAGCGTGGGGATTTCGCCACCGCCGAGGCCGCGTACCAGGCCATCCTCAATGCCGAGCCCGGCAATGCCGAGGCCAAGGCCGCGCTGCGCCAGGTGCAGTTCGTGGCCCGGGTCCAGGAGTTGGACCCGAGTTCGGTCGCCAAGGCCGACGCCGATCCGGCGGATCTCGACGCGGCCCTGGCCGCCGCCGATCTGGAAATGTTCAACCAGCAGCCGGAGCAGGCCTTCGAACGCCTCATCGCGTTGGTGAGGCGCACCGCGGGCGATGATCGCACCCGCGTCCGCACCCATCTGCTGGAACTGTTCGAACTGTTCGATCCGGCCGAGCCCATCGTGGTGGCGGCCCGGCGCAAGTTGGCCGCCGCGCTCTACTGACCCGGTCGGTAGCGGCCACATCGACCAGCACCGGTTCCCCGGCTTCAACGCGAAGTGGGGAACCGGTGCGTTTCATCAGGCGTCCGGCGTGGTGCCCGTGCCGGCGCTCATGGTGCTGAGCGACTTGATCACGTCGACCAGGGCCGAGGACGAGCCGGTGCCGCTCGGGTCGGGCTCGCCGGGGGCGACGACCGGCGCGACGGTGACCGGGACGTCGGCGGCGGCCATACCGGCGCCCGCGCCCAGGAATCCGGCCGCGGCGGCGGCGATGAACATGGCGGTACCCAGCTTCTTCATGGAGATCTGTTCCTCTTCGGTGGATCTGAGATAATTACGCTTCGGTTGCGACGCCGCACGGTCAAATCCACTACATGCCAACCGATCTCGGCAGACCCGAATATCCGTGCCCCCATTTCCGGGGGGCGGTGAGCGGTAGGCGGGACACTCACTCCGGGGTGAGCCACAGCGCGCTGTTGGGGGCCAGCGTGACCGCGGCCGACACCGGACGGCCGTGGCGAGGCTCGCCATCGGCCGTCACACCGCCCAGATTGCCGATCCCGCTGCCGCCGTAGGCCGTGGCATCGGTATTGAGAATCTCCCGCCAGCGCCCGCCGCACGGTAATCCCACGCGATAGTCCGGGTGCTCGGCGCCGGAGAAGTTGTACACGCACGCGATGATGGCGCCGTCGCTGCCGTAGCGCAGGAACGACAGCACATTGCGGTCGCGGTCGTCGGCGTCGATCCAGGAGTACCCGCCGGGTGAGGTGTCCTGGCTCCACAGCGCGCGATGCCCGGTGTAGAGCTCGTTGAGGTCGCGCACCAGGGTGTGGATGCCCCGGTGCAGCGGGTTGTCGAGTTCGTACCAGTCCAGGCCGCGGTCGTGGTCCCACTCCCGGAACTGACCGAATTCCTGCCCCATGAACAGCAACTGCTTACCCGGATGCGACCACATGTACGCCAGCAGGGCGCGTACGCCGCTCGCTCTGGCGAAATCGTCGCCGGGCATGCGCGTCCACAGGGTGCCCTTGCCGTGCACGACCTCGTCGTGGCTGATGGGCAGCACGTAGTTCTCGCTCCAGGCATAGGTGAGCGAGAAGGTGATCTCGTTGTGGTGCCAGGTGCGGTGCACCGGATCGTGGCCGAGATAGCCGAGCGTGTCGTGCATCCAGCCCATATTCCATTTCATGGTGAAGCCCAGCCCGCCGACCTCGGTGGAGCGGGTGACGCCGGGCCAGGTGGTGGACTCCTCGGCGACGGTGAGTACGCCCGGATGGTGGCCGTGGACGGTGGCGTTCATCTCCTGCAGGAAGGCGACGGCCTCCAGATTCTCGCGGCCGCCGTGCGCATTGGGCTCCCAGCCGCCCTCGGGGCGCGAATAGTCCAGGTACAGCATGGAGGCGACGGCGTCCACCCGCAGACCGTCGATGTGGAATTCCTCGATCCAGTAGCGGGCGTTGGCGACCAGGAAATTGCGCACCTCGTTGCGACCGAAGTCGAAAACATAAGTGCCCCAGTCGAGTTGCTCACCGCGACGCGGGTCGGGGTGTTCGTACAGGGCGGTGCCGTCGAAGCGGGCCAGTGCCCATTCGTCGCGCGGGAAGTGCGCGGGCACCCAGTCCAGGATGACGCCGATGCCCTTGCGGTGCAGGTGATCCACGAACCAGCGGAAGTCGTCGGGGGAGCCGAAGCGCGCGGTGGGGGCGTAGTAGGAGGTGACCTGGTAGCCCCAGGAGCCGCCGAAGGGGTGTTCGGCCACCGGCAGCAGCTCCACATGGGTGAAACCTTGGGCGGCAACGTATTCGGCCAGCTGCTCGGCGAGCGCCCGATAGCCGAGGCCGGGCCGCCAGGAGCCGAGGTGCACCTCGTAGACGCTGATCGGCGCGCGGGTGGGATCGAGCCGGGCGCGGGCGCACAGCCACCGGTCGTCACCCCACTCGAAGGTGCTCGCGGTGATCACCGAGGCGGTGGCGGGCGGTGGCTCGGTGGCGAAGGCCAGCGGATCGGCGTGGTCGACGACCCGGCCGTCGGCGCCGTGCACGCGGTACTTGTACTTGTCGCCCGGACCCAGCCCCGGCACGAACAGCTCCCAGACCCCGGAGCCGCCGAGCCGCCGCATGGGCGCGGTGTGCCCGCTCCACCCGTCGAAGTCGCCGATGACCGCCACCCCGCGGGCATGCGGGGCCCAGACCGCGAACGAGGTGCCGGTCACCTCGCCGTCCAGCGTGGTGTAGCGGCGCGGATGCGCGCCCAGCGCCTCCCACAGCCGCTGGTGCCGTCCCTCGCCGATCAGGTGCAGATCCAGCTCCCCGAGGGTGGGCAGGAAGCGGTAGCCGTCGGCGTCCACGGTGGTGCGCCCGCCCGGATACGAGGTGACCAGGCGGTAGTCCCACAGCTCCGGGAACGGGACCACGCCCTCGAACACCCCGTGCTCGAGGTGCTCTAGTGGATGGTCGGCGTCGCCGATGCGGGCCGCCACGGTGTCGGCGTGCGGGCGGATCGCCCGGATCACCGTGCCACCGGGGTGCGGATGCGCGCCCAGCACCGTATGCGGGTCCGGGTGGGTGCCCGCCGCCAACAGCATGAGGTCACGACGATTCATGCGAGGCATTCCGGGCGAACGGGCTCACGGGTGGCGCACACATCTGCCAACTTACTGCGCGGCACTCGGCGCGGCGGGGTCGAACCGGCGCGCCGAGGCAACCGGACACCGCACCCGCAGCGCCGAGCGGGGGCGGGTTCGCCGGTGTGCAACCGGCGGCGTTTACGATCGAGGGTGGATACGGAACGCTCGAACCACGCTCGGGTAGGAGCGCTGATGTGTCGATTGTTCGGATTGTCGGCCGCGCCGCAGCGGGTGAAGGCCACCTTCTGGCTGCTGGACGCGCCGGACAGCCTGGCGCGGCAGAGTCGGCGGGAGCCGGACGGGGTGGGCCTGGGCACCTTCGCCGCCGATGGCACCCCGCTGGTCGAGAAGCAGCCGCTGGCCGCGTACGAGGACGCCCGGTTCGGCAGGGAGGCGCGGGAGCGGGCGTCGGCCACCTTCGTCGCCCATGTGCGCTACGCCTCCACCGGGGCCGTGGAACCGCGAAACACCCATCCGTTCCAGCAGTTCAAGCGACTGTTCGCGCACAACGGGGTGCTGCACGGGCTGTCCGAGCTGGATGCCGAACTCGGCGCGTATCGCGAACTGGTGCAGGGGGATACCGATTCCGAACGGTTCTTCGCCCTGATCACCAAGCGCATCGACAAGTACGACGGCGATGTCACCGCGGGCATCGCCGACGCCGTCGCCTGGATCGCGGATCGGCTGCCGGTGTACGCGCTCAACCTGGTGCTGACCACCGCGACCGAGCTGTGGGCGCTGCGCTACCCGGCCACCCACGAGCTGTACGTGCTGGAGCGGGCGGCGGGCGGAGCGGGTGGCGACCGGCATCTCGACCATGCCGGCCGCACCGGAATCCGGGCGCGGAGCGGGCATCTCGCGCGGCATCCGGCCGTGGTGGTGGCCAGTGAGCGCATGGACGAGGATCCGGGCTGGCGGCTGCTGCGGCCGGGCGAGCTGCTGCACGTCGACGAGCGGCTGCGGGTGCGCTCCACTCGGGTGCTGAACCGCCCGCCCCGGCATGCGCTGTCGCTGGCACAGCTGGAACCGGCCGCCGCCGCTTCCCAGACCGGAGCCTGAACGCCGCGCGGTCGGGTGCGGTGCTCAGTGGAAGCTGTGCCGGTACGCCAGTTCCTGGCGGGCCTGGATCGGCACCGGGGGCAGGTTCAGGATGTGCGCTACCGCGCGGGCGGGATCCAACCGCACGTAATTGGTCTGGCCCCAGTGGTATTCCTCGCCGCTCACCTCGTCGTACACCACCGGCCGGTCGTGCCATTCGCGGCCGATGGCGGGCAGATCCAGCGATACCATGCCCTGCTCGGCCCCGAAGGGGTTGAGGTTCACCACGATCAGCACCGCGTCCCCGGTGGTGGGGTCGAATTTGGAGTAGGCCAGCAGCGCGCCGTTGTCGGTGTGGTGGAAGTGGATGCAGCGCAGCTGCTGTAGCGCCGGATGGGCGCGGCGGATCTCGTTGAGCCGGGTTATCCACGGCTCCAACGATTCTCCGCGCGCGGCCGCCTCGGCGAAGCGGCGCGGGCGCAGCTCGTACTTCTCCGAGTCGAGGTACTCCTCGCTGCCCGCGTGCACGGCCTGATGCTCGAACAGCTCGAATCCGGAGTACACGCCCCAGCTGGGTGCGAGGGTGGCGGCCAGCACCGCGCGAATGGCGAACATGCCGGGCCCGCCGTGCTGGAGGCTCTCGTGCAGGATGTCGGGCGTATTCACGAACAGGTTGGGCCGCGCCTCATCGGCCTTGGTGGCCAGCTCTTTTCCGAACTCGATGAAATCCTGTTTGGTGGTGCGCCAGGTGAAATAGGTGTAGGACTGGCTGAATCCGCGCCGGGCCAGGCCGTAGAGGCGGGCCGGGCGGGTGAACGCCTCGGACAGGAAGATCACGTCCGGGTGTTCGCGACGCACCTGGCCGATCAGCCACTCCCAGAAGTCGGCCGGTTTGGTGTGCGGATTGTCGACCCGGAAGATTCGCACCCCCAGGCCGATCCAGTGCTTCACCACCCGCAGTACTTCGGCGTACAGCCCGTCCGGATCATTGTCGAAATCGACCGGGTAGATGTCCTGGTACTTCTTCGGCGGATTCTCGGCGAAGGCGATGGTGCCGTCGGGCAGGGTGGTGAACCACTCCGGATGCGCCGCCACCCACGGATGGTCCGGGGCGCACTGCAACGCCAGATCAAGCGCCACCTCCATACCCAATTCCGTTGCCGCACCGATGAAGCCGGCGAAGTCGGACTCGGTGCCCAGGGCCGGGTGAATGGCGTCGTGCCCGCCCTCGTCGGAGCCGATGGCCCACGGCGACCCCACATCGCCGGGCTCGGCGGTGAGAGAGTTGTTGCGGCCCTTGCGATTCACCTTCCCGATGGGGTGGATGGGCGGCAGGTACACCACATCGAAGCCCATGGCCGCGATGCGGGGCAGCTCCTTGGCGGCGGTGGCGAAGGTGCCGTGCACCGGCCTGCCCTCGGCGTCCCAGCCGCCCGTGGAACGCGGGAAGAATTCGTACCAGGCTCCGTACAGCGCCCGCTGCCGTTCCACCAGCACGGTGTGCTGGGGGCCGCGCGTCACCATGTCGCGCAGCGGAGTGGCGCGCAGGATCTCGCCCACCTCGGTGCTGAAGGCCGGGGCCACCCGCGCGGGCAGCTGTACGTCGCTGCGCAGGGCGGCGGCCGCGGCCCGCAGCGTCTCCCACTGCTTCTTCGGCACCGCCTGGGCTGCGCGCTCCAGCAGTCGCGCACCGATCTCCAGGTCGTTGGCCAGATCGGCCGCGCTCTGCCCGACCGCGAGTTTGGCCTCCACCGCCGCGCGCCAGGTGGCGACGGGATCGCTCCAGCCCTCGATGCGGAAGGTCCACCGGCCGGGTGCGGTCGGCGTGAACACGCCGTTGAACACGTCGGGCTGGTAGTCCGGCGTCATGCGGATCCGCCGGGGCCGCGAGGAGCCGGGCGCGCGCACCGCCAGTGTCGCCGCCACCGCGGCGTGCCCCTCGCGCCAGACCACCGCCCGCACCGGAAATACCTCGCCGACCACGGCTTTCGCCGGTCGGCCGCCGGGAATTGCAGGGGCGGTGTCATCGATGGCGATGCGGCCGGTCACGCCCCGAACTTACCTTTCGCGGACCCGGACGGTCGCGACGGGCACCGTCCGTGCCATGGCGGGCGCACCATCCGATCACGCGGGCCGACCGACAACGGATCGCGGTCGGCCGTACGGGCGGCGGCGCGGTTTCCGGCCGACGTCCGGATGCGGGGGCGCTACGCCTGTCCGGGCTTCAGCACGATGAACAGGCCGTTGGCCTCGGCGCACAGCCGGTCGCCATCGGACATGGTGGCCCGGACGTACACCTTGCGGCCCTCCACGCGCTCCACCCGGCCGTGCACCCGCAGCTCGGTGTCGAGCGGGGTGATGGAGCGGTAGTCGATGGTGAGGGAGGCGGTGCGGGTGACCTGCTTGGTGTGCACGGCGGCGGTCATGCCGAGCAGGTCGTCGAAGGCGAGCGCGATGTGCCCGCCGTGCGCGGCCGCATTGCCGCCCAGATGGAAGGTGCGGAAGGTGAGCCGGGCGTCCACCCCGTCGCGCGCGGCGCGGTCGATCCAGAACGGGGGCAGGGTGATATTGCCGCGCGAGGGCAGATCGTGTCGCCGCCAGGTCGGGGCCGACCACTCGTCCACGACGGCCTCGTCGAGCCGGTCGTTGAGCTGCTTCAGCATGGCGATGGCATCGAGGGCCACGTCATCGCTCGGCGCGCACAGTCGCACCTTGTCCATGAGCTCGCGGACCTGCTCGATCAGTTCCCCGTAGTGCGGTCCACCCGCGGAGTTGTCCCGCGCGAGTTCCGCCATCGGCCGGAACCCGCCTTCGTGGTGCTCGGCGGTCGGAACCGACTCGACCTGCTGCTCAGTCATGAGAACACGTTATCGGTTGCTCGCGAGAAGCTCGTGCCGAGGGCCGATCGCGCGGTGTGAGCCGTGCCGTCGCCCGCCCGCCGCCGCGCGGCCACCCGGTAGGGTCGAGCGGGTGAAGGCACTGCGTCGATTCACCGTTCGCGCCCATCTGCCCGAGCGGCTGTCCGCGCTGACCGAGCTGGCGACCAACCTGCGGTGGTCCTGGCACGCGCCGACGCAGGATCTGTTCGCCGCGCTCGACCCGGAGCTGTGGGTGGAGGTGGGCCGCGATCCGGTGCGGATGCTGGGCGAGGTGCCCGCGGCGCGACTCGACGAGTTCGCCGCCGATGCCGACTACGTGCGCCGGGTGGACGCGGGGGCGGCCGATCTGCGTGACTATCTGACCCGGCCGCGCTGGTTCCAGCGGCAACCCGAACACGACCGACCGCGCGGCATCGCGTACTTCTCCATGGAGTTCGGTGTCACCGAGGTGCTGCCCAACTACTCCGGCGGCCTCGGCATTCTGGCCGGTGACCACCTCAAGGCCGCCTCGGACCTGGGGCTGCCGCTCATCGGGGTGGGCCTGCTGTACCGCTCCGGCTACTTTCGCCAGTCGCTGTCCGCCGACGGCTGGCAGACCGAGCACTACCCGGCCCTGGACCCGCAGGGCCTGCCGCTGCGCCTGCTCGCCGAGGGCGGCGCGCCCGTGCTGCTGCACGTCCCCATGCCGGAGGGCCGGGTGCTGCGGGCCCGGGTCTGGATCGCGCAGGTGGGGCGAATCCCGTTGCTGCTGCTGGACTCCGATATCGCCGACAACGACGCGGAACTGCGCGCGGTCACCGACCGGCTGTACGGCGGCGATCAGGACCACCGCATCAAACAGGAGATGCTGGCGGGCGTGGGCGGCGTGCGCGCGGTGCGCGCCTACACTCGGGCGCACGACCTGCCCGATCCGGACGTCTTCCACATGAACGAGGGCCACGCCGGATTCCTGGGCGTCGAGCGCATTCGCGAATTCATGGCCACCGGAATGGATTTCGACTCCGCGCTGGCCGCGGTGCGGGCCGGGACCGTCTTCACCACGCACACCCCGGTGCCCGCCGGGATCGACCGGTTCGCGGCCGGACTGGTGCGCCGCTACTTCGGCGGCTCCCATGGTGAGCGGGAATCGGTGCTGCTGCCCGGGGTTTCGGTGGACCGCATTCTGGCCCTGGGGCGCGAGCACGATCCGTCGGTGTTCAATATGGCCCATCTCGGGCTGCGACTCGCCCAGCGCGCCAATGGCGTCTCACGCCTGCACGGCGAGGTCAGCCGCGGCATGTTCAACCCGCTGTGGCCGGGCTTCGACACCGCCGAGGTGCCCATCGGCTCGGTCACCAACGGTGTGCACGCCCCGACCTGGGCCGCCCGCGAATGGATCGACAAGGCCCGCGAACTCATCGGTGACGAGCTGGTGGAGGAGGCGCGCGGCTGGGAGCGGCTCAGCGACGTCGATCTCGGCGAACTGTGGTCTACCCGCACCGCGCTGCGCGGGATCCTGGTGGCCGAGGTGCGCCGCCGACTGCGGGCGTCCTGGCTGGAACGCGGGGCGGCACCGGCCGAACTCGGTTGGGTGGACGAGGTTTTCGATCCGGATGTGCTCACCGTCGGTTTCGCCCGCCGGGTGCCCACCTACAAGCGACTCACCCTGATGCTGCGCGATCCGGACCGGTTGCGCGCCCTGCTGCTGGATCCGGACCGTCCGGTGCAGCTGGTGGTGGCGGGCAAATCGCATCCGGCCGACGACGGCGGCAAGGCGCTCATCCAGCAGATCGTGCGCTTCGCCGACGATCCGGCGGTGCGCCACCGCATCGTCTTCCTGCCCGACTACGACATGTCCATGGCCCGCTACCTGTACTGGGGATGCGATGTGTGGCTGAACAATCCGCTGCGCCCGCTGGAGGCGTGCGGCACCTCGGGCATGAAGTCCGCGCTCAACGGCGGGCTGAACCTCTCCATCCGGGACGGCTGGTGGGACGAGATGTACGACGGCGAGAACGGTTGGGCCATCCCCACCGCCGACGGCGTCCGCGACGAGCATCGCCGCGACGACCTCGAGGCCGCCGCCCTGTACGAACTGCTGGAACGATCGGTGCTGCCGCGCTTCTACGATCGCGATCGCGACGGCATGCCGGTGCGCTGGATGGAGATGGTGCGTCACACCCTGCAGACGCTGGGCCCGAAGGTGCTGGCCTCCCGCATGGTGCGCGACTACGCGGTGGACTACTACCGTCCCGCCGCCGCGGCCGGTGCCGCGGTCGCGCGCGACGATTTCGGCGGCGCCCGCGCGCTGGCCGAATACCGCCGCCGCGTCGAGACCGCTTGGCCCGGGGTGAAGGTCGTCCAGGTGGACAGCTCCGGCCTGCCCGACACCCCGGTCATCGGCGCGAACCTGGCGCTGCGCGCCCGCATCGACCTCGGCGGCCTCGCTCCGGTGGACGTCACGGTGCAGGCGGTGCTGGGCCGGGTCTCGACCACCGACGAGCTGTCCGATGTCGTGACCGTGCCGATGGACCACGTCGGGTCCGAATCGGGCACCGAGTTGTTCGAGGTGCGGACCCCGGTCCCGCTGTCCGGCGCGGTCGGCTACACCATTCGGGTGCTGCCGGAGCATCCGCTGCTCGCCACGTCGTCCGAGCTCGGGGTGGTCGCCACGCCGAGCCCGTAGCTGGCGCGCCACCCGGCCTGATAATTTGCCCACTATTCGCCGGGTCGGATGCGGTCGTCCGGTATGCGAGCGGCTAACGTGCCTGCGGGGCACTCCCGCACCATCCGGCCGACTGGAGCAGAACACCGATGACCACCGACGTCCTGTCGCGCGCCAAGGGGCGCATCGACGAGTATCTCGGCGTCAGCCGCCACGGCTCGACCATGAAGCGTGAATTCATGGCGGGCACCGTCACCTTCCTGGCGATGTCCTATGTCCTCGCGGTCAATCCGACGGTGCTCGGCGACGGCGGTCCGCTGGGCGATCAGGGCATGCCCATGCAGGCGGTCTTCACGGCCACCGCCGTGGCCGCCGTGGTCGGCACCCTGGTGATGGGCCTGTGGGCGCGTTATCCGGTCGCACTGGCCCCGGGCATGGGGCTCAACGCGTTCTTCGCGTACACGGTCGTGCTGAGTATGGGCATCCCGTGGGAGGAGGCGCTGTCGGGCACGCTGCTGTCCGGCATCATCTTCTTCGTCCTCGCGGTCACCAAGGTGCGCGAGAAGATCATCGACGCCATCCCCATGCAGATGAAGCTGGCCGTGGGCGCGGGTATCGGCCTGTTCGTGGCCTTCCTCGGCTTCAAGAACGCGGGCATCGTGGTCGCGAGCGAGGCCACCCTGGTGCATCTGGGCGACTTCCATCAGGGCACCACGCTGCTGGCGCTGCTCGGGCTGCTGCTGACGGTCGTCTTCATGGTGCTGCGCTGGAAGGGCGCGGTACTCTACGGCATTCTGGTCACCGCCGTCGTCGGCATGGTCTCGGGTCTGGTGGAGCTGCCGAGTGCGGTGGTCGACCTGCCGCACGGACTGAACGAGACCTTCGGTCAGGCCATCGTCAATCTGCCGAACGTCTTCACCAACGAGAAGATGATCATCGTCGTGCTGACGATGCTGTTCGTCGACTTCTTCGACTCCTCGGGCACCCTGATCGGCGTCGCCCACCAGGCGGGCATGCTCACCAAGGACGGCAAGCTCGAGCGTGCCGGGCGGGCGCTGGCCGCCGACTCCATCGGCACCGCGGCGGGCGCGATCATCGGCACCTCCACCACCACCGCCTACGTGGAGTCCACCGCGGGTGTTTCGGCGGGCGGCCGCACCGGGCTCACGGCCGTCGCCACGGCGTTCTGGTTCCTGATCGCCATGTTCTTCTTCCCGCTGTTCGCCGTGGTGGCGGGCGTTCCGGCGGTGACCGCGCCCGCGCTCATCGTGGTCGGCGTGCTCATGTCCCGGGCGCTCGGGGAAATCGAATGGGACAAGCTGGAATACGCGGTCCCGGCCTTCATCACCGTCGTCATGATGCCGCTGACCTTCTCCATCGCGAATGGCATCGCCATGGGGCTGCTGTTCTACCCGCTGATCATGGTGGCGAAAGGCCGCGCGCGTGAGGTGCATCCGGTCATGTGGGCGCTGCTGCTGGTGTTCCTGGCGTACTTCTTCTTCCTCGCCGAATAGCGTTATTCGCGTCGCCGCGTCGATGTAACGGGGATTACATCCTATTTCGAAGGTTCCGGAATAGGCTCCCGGTCCCGTAGGTTGGCTACCACTGAATGCGAAGCGGACCACGGTCCGGATGCTTTGCCGAAGTAACGAACCGACGTCGACAGATGAGGAAAAGACGATGACCGCACCCACCACCGGTGGTACCAGTTCGACCCGCTCCCTCCTGGCGGCCCGGGAGGGCGTGGACGCCACCGCCACCGATATCGGCCTGCTGATCGCCCGCGTCGGTTTCGGCGGCCTGTTCGCCGTGCACGGCAGTCAGAAGCTGTTCGGCTGGTTCAACGGCTACGGCCTCGAGGCCACCAATGCCGGCTTCGACCAGATGGGATACAACCCCGGTGCGTTCTTCGGCACCCTCGCCGGGCTGAGTGAACTCGTCGGCGGCCTGCTCTTGCTGCTGGGGCTGCTCACGCCGCTGGCCGCCGCCATCGTGCTCGGCACCACCGTCAATATCCTCAACGCCACCTGGTCCGACGGCTTCGCGATGTGGGAGATGGGCGCGCTGTTCGCCCTCGCGGCCGCGGCGCTCGCCTTCACCGGTCCGGGCCGGTTCTCGCTCGACCACGGTCGGCCGTGGGCCCGGCAGGGTGTGGTGTGGGGTGTCGCCGCGGTGGTGCTGGCCATTGTGGCGGGCGTGCTCACGCTGATTCTGAAGGCGGTTCTCTGAGGATTGTGTGTCCCCGCGCCGCGTGCAGGGCTTGGCGCGGGGACCACGGATACTTCGATGTGGGAATTGGGGGTCATCGGAGTACCGCATGCCAATTTACTTCTGTCCGGAAGTATAACGGTGCCGATGTGAGTGGTTTCACACCGGCGCTTTTCGTCGATAGGTTTATTTCGAGGCGGCGGCGGGTGATCCGGTCAGGCGTCGCAAAGCCTGGGCAACCACCTCGGGATCGGAAGTCTCCCAATACGGCGGCAATGACGCACGCAGATATCCGCCGTAACGTGCGGTGGCCAAACGGGAATCGAGAATCGCGATAACCCCGCGATCGTCGACACTGCGCAACAGGCGGCCGGTGCCCTGCGCCAGCAACAGCGCCGCGTGATTGGCCGCCACCGAGAGAAATCCATTGCCGCCCCGCGATTCCACCGCGCGCTGCCGGGCCACCAGCAGCGGGTCGTCCGGACGCGGGAACGGAATGCGGTCCAGGATCACCAGACTCAGCGACGGACCGGGAACGTCCACGCCCTGCCACAGCGACAGCGTGCCGAACAGCGAGGTTTCCGGAACCTCGGCGAACTTGCGCACCAGCGCGCCGGTGGCGTCGTCACCCTGGCACAGCACGGGGGTGTCGAGCCGCTCGCGCAGGATCTCGGTGGCCGCCTTGGCCGCCCGCATGGAGGAGAACAGGCCCAGGGTCCGCCCGCCCGCGGCGGTCACCAGACGTTCGATCTCGTCCAGGTAGGCGGGCGGTAGACCGTCGCGACCCGGGGCCGGGAGATGCTTTGCCACATAGAGGATTCCGGCCTTGGCATGATCGAACGGGGAGCCCACGTCCAGGGAGTTCCAGCGCACCTGCTCCGCATCGGCGGGGGCCTGCGCCCCGTTGGCGAGCGCGGCGTCCACCCGTCCGGGGGACTGCGGCGGCAGCCCCCAGGTGACGGCGAGATTGTCGAAGGAACCGCCCACCTGGAGGGTGGCCGAGGCCAGCACCACGGTGGCGGTGCCGAACAGGCGGCTGCGCAGCAGTCCGCCCACCGACAGCGGGGCCATGTGCAGGGTGCGGCGCGCGACCCCGCGCATCTCGTCCACGGCCAGCCAGACCACATCGCGGTGCGCGGCCGGATCGGACTCCTCGAACGTCTCCAACACCCGCACCGCGGCGTCGTGCGCCTCCTCCACCGCGGCGAGGGCCTGATTGCGGGTGGCGGCCGTCTCCGGATCTCCCTGCGGCGCACCGGAACCCTGTGGATTGAGCGCGGTGCGGGCATTCCAGGCGGCGTCGCGCACCAGCGCCAGCGCCGGGGCCGCGCCCTCGGGCAGGGTGTCCCAGCGACCCGCGGGCAGCTCGTCCAGGAAGGCGTGCCACGCCTCGGCGGCGCTCTCCAGCCGATCGACCTCCCGCTCGTCGATCAGTTTGGCGCAGCGCTTGGCGGCGGCGCTGATGGCGGCGGTGGACAGCTCCGCGGTGGCCACCCCGGTGACCCGGTCCACCAGTTCGTGCGCCTCGTCCACGATCACCACATCGTGTTCGGGCAGCACCTGGATGCCGCTGATGGCGTCGATGGCCAGCAGCGCGTGATTGGTGACCACCACATCGGCCTGTCCGGATTCGGCGCGGGCCTTCTCCGCGAAGCAGTCCACGCCGAACGGGCAGCGGGATTTGCCCAGACATTCGCGGGAGGAGACGCTGACCTGCCGCCAGGCGCGGTCGCTCACCCCGGGGGCGAGTTCGTCGCGGTCGCCGGTCTCGGTGTCGGAGGCCCAGTCGTTGAGCCGCTGCACCTCGCGGCCCAGCCGGGAGATGGCGAAGGCGTCGAACAGCTCGGCCTCGGCGGGCTCGTCCGGAATGGCGCTGTTGATTTTGTTGAGGCACAGATAGTTGTTGCGGCCCTTGAGAATCGCGTACTGCGGCACCCGGCCCAGCGGCTTGGCCAGCGCCTCCGACAGCCGCGGCAGATCGCGATCCACCAGCTGCCGCTGCAGCGCGATGGTGGCGGTGGAGACCACCACCGTGCGCCCGGTGCGCACCGCGTGGCGCAGACTCGGCACCAGATAGGCCAGTGACTTGCCGGTGCCCGTCCCGGCCTGCACGGCCAGATGCTCCCCGGTGTCGATGGCGTGCGCGACCGCCGCCGCCATGGTCTGCTGCCCGGTGCGTTCCTTCCCACCCAGAGCCTCGACGGCGGTGGACAACAGTTTCGGCACGGGTGGGAGTTCGGGCACGGCCGTCAGCGTAGCGACTCCGGCCGACAAGCCGACGGTCCGTGCGAGACCGATCGGTCGGCGGCGCGGGCGTGTCGGTGCGAAACGCGAGTGACCGAATCGGGCGGCGCTGGGAGGATATGCGAATGGGGAAGGTGCTCATCATCGGCGACCTGCACGGCAACACCGAACACGCGCTGGCGCTCCTGCGGGAGGCGACGGCGCGCGGATGCGATCGGGTCTTCGCGCTCGGCGACTTCGGGGCCTGGGAACACGTGCCCTCGGGGCGGCGGTACTTCGACGTGGTGAACAAGGCCGCGCGGCGCGCGGAGCTGACCGTGTACTTCCTGGACGGCAATCACGACAAGAGTTCGCTGGTGCACGAGCTGTACGGGGAGAAGCTCGACGACGAGGGCTTTCTGCGGTGCCGCAGCAATCTGCGCTACGCCCCGCGCGGACACCGATGGACGTGGGCGGACACCCGCTTCGCCGCCTTCGGCGGGGCGTACTCGGTGGACAAGCAGCGCCGCCTGCAGTGGGAGGCGCAGCGCGCCGCCTCCGGCGAACGGCGGCGCGCCCGCGGTTCCCGCCGTGTCCGCGAGACCGCCGGGACGCTGTGGTTCCCGGAGGAGCAGATGACCGACGCCGAACTCGACGCCCTGCTCGACGCCGACAGCTCACCGGTGGACGTGCTGTTCACTCACGACAAGCCCCGCGCCGCCGCGCCGGATTTCGACCGCAAGAAACACCCGGACTGCCTACCGAACCAGGACCGCATCCAGCGCGCGGTCGAAACCCTGCGCCCCGCGGTCCTGTTCCACGGCCATTTCCACTACCGCTACACCGACCGGATCGCCCTCGGCGGCGACGAGTGGACCCGCGTCGAGGGCTTGGCGGCCGACCCGGATGCCTCCCCGCGCCCGGACTACCACCGCGACGACTCCTGGTACGTGCTGCCGCTGCCGCACGCCCGCGATGGCGAGGAGACGTCCCGCGCGGCGAGCTGACGAGCCTGCCGCGGACTCGAGTGTGGCGAGCCCGCTGACGCCGTGGTGATGCGAGGCGCTGGCGCTCGAACGGCTGAGTTCACCGGCCCCGAGATGAGCTGCCGCGGCCGTATCCGCCGACGTCGCTCGCCAGGTCCGGTGCGCGTCCGGCTCCGGCGGCTCAGCTCTCCAGCGTGCCCGCCAGTTCCACTCCCGCGGCGCGCAGCTGTTCCAGCGCGGTGTCGGCGGTCGCCGGGGAAACCGCGGCGGTGAGGCCCAGCAGCACCCGCGTGTCGAACCCGGCGGCGCGGGCGTCCAGGGCGGTCGCGCGGACGCAGTGGTCGGTGGCGATACCGCACACGTCCACGGTGTCGATGCCGTGGTCGCGCAGCCAGTCCGCGAGTGCGGTGCCGTCCTCGGCGCTGCCCTCGAAACCGGAGTAGGCCGCGCTGTACGCGCCCTTGGAGAACACCTGCTCGATGCGGCTGGTGTCGAGGTTGGGGTGGAAGTGCGCACCCGGCGTATCCGCGCGGCAGTGCGGCGGCCAGGTGTCCAGGTAGTCGGGCGTGTCGGAGAAATGCGGTCCGGGATCGATGTGGAAGTCGCGGGTGGCCACGACGGCGGCGTAGTCGGAGACGCCGAGGTACTCGGTGATCCGGTCCGCCACCGCCGCCCCGCCCGTGACGGCCAGCGATCCGCCCTCGCAGAAATCGTTCTGCACATCGACGACGATCAGGGCTCGGCTCATGGGGCGACCTCCCGGTTGAACTGCGGCGGTGCTGCCTGCGTATTGCATTCTGCCGCTCGGACCGACAGGGGTCCATGCGGAAGTGTCCGCAGGAGGATTCGATGAGGTTCGTATACGCGGGTCTGGTGCTGATCGCCTTCGCCGGTATCGCGACCGTGGTCAAGGCGTGGAGCGGAGGTGGCGACGCGGTGGACCCGTTCATCGCGGTCGTCGGCGCCGCCGTCGGCATGGCGGTGGTCGCCGCCTGGTCGTGGCGACGCCCGTTCAGCGGACGAAGGTCGTCGGAATCGCCGGATCGCCGACGGACAGTTTCAGACCCTCCCACGGCAGGCTGACCAGCGCGCGGGCCAGCCGGTCCCGGCTCTCGGGCAGGGTGGGCGGATCGGCGACCACCTCGCCGCCGCGCACCAGCGGCGTCTGGAGATCGCGTACCTCGAAACCGTTGGGGGCCGGGCGTTCTCCGGCAGCCGGGTAGACGATCTCCTCCACCATGGTTCCGGTGCGCCGGGACAGCCGCACCGCCCGCTTGGCGCCGCCCCGGGATTCCTTGTGCGAGCTGCGTTTCGCCACCGGCACCCCCTCGACCTCCACCAGCTTGTAGACCATGCCCGCGGTGGGCGCGCCGGAGCCGGTGACCAGGGAGGTGCCCACGCCGTAGGCGTCGACGGGTTCGGCGCGCAGTGCCGCGATGGCGTATTCGTCCAGGTCCCCGGACACCACGATCTTGGTGCGGGTCGCGCCGAGCGCGTCCAGCTGCTCGCGCACCTGCCGGGCCAGCACGCCCAGATCGCCGGAATCGATACGCACGCCGCCCAATTCGGGTCCGGCCACCTCGATGGCGGTGGCCACGCCGCGGGTGATGTCGAAGGTGTCCACCAGCAGGGTGGTGCCGACGCCGAGCGCGTCCACCTGGCTGCGGAAGGCCGCCGCCTCGTGCGCGCCGTCCACCCCGCTGTGCAGCAGCGTGAAGGCGTGCGCGCTGGTGCCCGCGCTGGGCACCCCGAAGGCGCGGGCGGCCTCCAGATTCGAGGTGGCGTCGAATCCGGCCAGGTAGGCGGCGCGGGCGCTGGCGGGCGCGGCGAGTTCGTGGGTGCGTCGCGAGCCCATCTCGATCAGGGTGCGGCCCCCGGCGGCGCTCACCATGCGGGCGGCGGCCGCGGCGATGGCGCTGTCGTGGTTGTAGATCGACAGGATGAGCGTTTCCAGCAGGACGCATTCGGCGAAACTGCCGCGCACCGTGAGAATGGGGGAGCCGGGGAAGAACAGTTCGCCCTCGGGGTAGCCGTCGATATCGCCGCCGAAGCGGTAGTCGCGCAGCCACGCCACGGTGTCCGCGTCCAAGAACCGCTCGACCACCGCGAGTTCCGCCGCACCGAAACGGAAGTCGCGCAGCGCGTCGAGCAGTCGCCCGGTACCCGCGACCACGCCGTAGCGCCGCCCGTGCGGCAAGCGCCGGGCGAATACCTCGAAGGTGCAGCGCCGGTGTGCCGACCCGTCGGCCAAGGCCGCCGCCAGCATGGTCAACTCATACTGGTCGGTCAACAACGCGGTGCTGGAATCACGGTCAGGCATCACACGCCCCATTCTGCTGCACGCCGTATACCCGAACTCGTACGCTGGGTTGGTTCGCGG
>NZ_JASCXP010000111.1:0-18144 GCF_030010695.1 Nocardia sp. CC201C | reverse complement strand
TCCGGAGTCCGTGGTCGCCCCCACCGCCGTGGACGACCCGAGCCTGCTGGGGTGGTTCGCCGCCCGCAAGTGGTGACCGCGACTCAGCGAATGGCCCGGATGCGGGTCAGCAGTCGGCGGAACTCGTCGTCATCGCGAGGGTCCGATGGGACTCCGAGTGCGATGCCATGGCAGTGGCCGCGGTATCGCTCGGCGAGCAGCTCCGGCAGCTCCGCGTAGGTCGCCTGCGGAACCAGCTCCGCGACGGACTCGTCGGTGAGGATCGTCGGAAGTCGAGTCCAGTCCTTCGCGCGGGCCGCGGCGGTGAGTTCGTCCGCGACCGAGCCCAGGCCGAGCCGATCGAGGGTGCCGCGGTAGGCGGGCGTGGAGTACAGGAACGCCAGTTCGGAGCGCACCGCCTCGCGGGCTCGGGCGAGGGCCTCCCGATCGCGGCCGGTGACGACCTTGGGCACCACGACCACCCTCGGCTCATCGGCACGATCCCGGCCGCGCGCACCGGCGCGCAGGGTGGGCAGTGTCTGCTCCAGCAGCGTTCGGGGATGCGAACCCGTCGGATGCGCGACGAATCCGTCGGCCACCGCACCGGCGAGTTCGGTCATGCGCCGGTTCACCGCGCCCATCCAGATGGCGGGTGCGGGCGTGTCCAGCGGTCCGGGGTCGAAGTACGGCTGGAGCCGGGTGAAGTGGTAGTGGCTGCCGTGATGATCCAGCGGGGTGCCGTGCTGGAAGGCCGCGAAGATGGCCCGCAGCGCGGCGATGTAGTCGCCGAGTTGCGCCACCGGATCGGTCCACGGCATGGAGTAGCGGCCGACCACGTTGCCGCGCACCTGCGATGCGATGCCGAGCTGGAACCGCCCACCGGACCAGCAAGCCAGATCCCAGGCGGCACAGGCGGTCACCATGGGGCTGCGGGCGAAGGCCACGACCATGCTGGTGCGAATGGTCAGCGTGCTGCTGTGCTCGACGGCCAGCGCGCAGGCGGCGAACGGGTCGTGCACCGTCTCCGAGATGTGCACGGTGTCGAATCCGAGTTCCTCGATGCGCCGGACGGCCGCCGCCACCCGCGACAGCGGGGTGTCGGCGGGCAGCGATGTCACGACCTCCACGGTGCCGCCCGAACCTCATCGTCCATGGCGACACTGTGGCAGGTGCGTGCGGTCAGCGCATCTCGGCGAAGAAGGCGCGGATGTCGGCGGTGTGCATCTCGGGCAGTTCCATGGCCACGAAGTGGTTGCCGGTATTGCCCTCGGGCCAGTGGGTGATGAGGTTGTCGCGTTCGGCGAGGCGGCGCATGAGGGCCGAGCCGCCGCCGTAGACGCCCATCGGCACCAGTCGCTGGCCCTTCGGCCAGGCGAAGCCGTCGTCACCGAGGCCGTTGTACATGGGCCAGCTGGAGGTGGCGGCGGTGTTGGTGAACCAGTACAGGCTGATATTGGTGAGCAGGTGATCGCGTTCGACGGCCTGCTCGACATGGTCGGCCAGCGGGGCGAATTCGGTGAACTTGTGCACCAGCCACGCCAGCAGGCCGACCGGGGAATCCGTCCACGCCGCGGCGAAGGTCTCCGGGGCGTCGTGCAGCAGGACGTGGTGGTCCACACCCGTCATCCATTGCTGCATCATGTCCCACTCGGCGCGTTCCTCGGCGTTCATGGCCGGTACGTCGGCCTCGGTCGGCATGCCGACTCCGCCGTCGATGTGCACGCCGACCACGTGATCCGGTGCGGCGATGGCCATTTCTTGCACCACGTACACGCCCAGGTCGCCGCCCTGGACGCCGTAGCGGTCGTAGCCGAGCCGGTCCATGAGTTCCACCCACATCTCGGCGACCTTGCGGGGCGACATGCCGAGTTCCCGGGGCGCGTCGGAGAACGCGAAGCCGGGGACCGACGGGATCACCACGTGGAACGCCTGGGCCGGGTCGCCGCCGTACCGTTGCGGATCGGTCAGCAGGCCAATGGATTTGGTGAACTCCACGAAGGTGTTCGGCCAGCCGTGGGTCAGGATGAGCGGCAGTGCGTCCGGCTCGGGCGAGCGGACGTGCAGGAAGTGCACGTCCGAGCCGTCGATCTCGGTGATGAACTGCGGAAATTCGTTGAGCGCGGCTTCCTGTGCACGCCAGTCGAATTCGGTGCGCCAGTACTCGGCCAGCTCCTTCAGGTAGGAGACCGGCACGCCCTTGTCCCAGTCCTGCCCCGGCAGCGGCGCGGACCAGCGGGCGCGGGCCAGGCGGTCGTTCAGGTCGTCGATATCGGTCTGCGGGATGTCGATGCGGAAGGGGCGGATCTCGCGGGTCATTACCGGCTCCTGTGTCGTTCGGGCTGTCCGGTGACCAAGTTATGGGCCATATAGGACTGTTTTGGTCCTAGATAAACGGCACACTGAGAAATATGACGGACACATCGGCGCGACTGCTGCGGTTGCTCTCCCTGCTGCAAACCCCGCGTGAATGGCCGGGGAGCGAATTGGCCGAACGGCTCGGCGTCACCGATCGCACGGTGCGCCGCGATATCGAGCGGCTGCGCGAACTGGGGTATCCGGTCGAGGCCACCCTGGGCGCGGCCGGGGGATACCGCCTGGTGGCGGGAGCGGCGCTGCCGCCGCTGCTGCTGGACGACGAGGAGGCCGTGGCGATCGCGGTGGGACTGCGCGTCGCGGCGGGTACGGCCGTCACGGGTATCGAGGAGGCGTCGGTCCGCGCCCTGGCCAAGCTCGAACAGGTGCTCCCGGTCAAGCTCCGCCGCCGCGTCCGCGTACTGGCCACCGCCACCGCCGCACCGGCTCCGGTCCGCGCTCCGGTGGATCCGGACATCCTCACCGCGTTGGCCGCCGCCGTCACCAATCGCGAACGGGTCCGCTTCACCTACCGGTCGCCCGCCGGAGCCGAATCCCGCCGCCACACCGAACCCGTCGGCCTCGTATCCACCCGCCACCGCTGGTATCTGGTCTGCTACGACCTCGACCGCGACGCCTGGCGCTCCTTCCGTGTCGATCGCATCACCCGGCCGCACCCCACCGCCGCGCGTTTCACCCCACGCCCGCTACCGGCGGACAGCCCCGCCGCCTACGTGGCGGGTGAGCGAACCGACTGGGGCACACCGACATTCCATGTTCGCGCCACCATCCACGCCCCCGCCCACCGCGTCACCGGTCGCCTCGGCGACGTCCCCGGCGACATCGTCGCCCTCGACGACCGCACCTGCCGCCTCGACGCCCACCGCGACGACTCCCCGGAATGGCTGGCCCACCGCCTCCTGGACCTCGGCGTCGACTTCGACCTCCACGCTCCCCCCGAACTGGCCACCGAACTCCGCACCCTGCGCTCCCGCATCGACCGGGCCCTGCGGTCGTGACCTTCAGTCGTCGAACACCTCATCGAGGCTGCCAGCGGTTACCGCACGCGCGATCCAGGTGTTGAGCAACTCGGTGTCATCACACTCGTGGATCCGTGTGACAGCCGACTCCGGCAGCACCATCCCACGTTCGTGCAGGACAGTGAGCAATGCGCGGGCCTCTCCCTGTGCTTGGCCCCTTGCTTCTCCCTCGGAGAAGTAGCGCCGGGCGAACTCGCTCTTGTATTGGTAGGTGCCGGTAGTCATGAGAGTCTCCAGGAAGCTCCGGGCTGTCCGCGGCAGGATGGCCATCACCAGATCGACATACATTTTGCCATGGGGAACATCGAGCGCGCCCTCGACAAGTGCGGTCAGGACCGCGTCTCGCTCGGGACGGTTGCGATAGGCGATCGCCGAGAGGACGGCCAGTTCAGGGTTCGCGACCGTGGACCGGGCGTCGGTGACCGCCGGAACATTCGCCGGCCCGATAACCGTAGGTGTGAGCACGAAGGCGGGGGCCACGGTGATCGGGGTGCGGCAGCGGTGGGCGGTGTGTTCGTCAGGGCACAGCACCAGCAGGACTGTTGCGCACCGCAGCCGTGCCCGAAGCGTCGTCAGGTAGACCGGCCAACTCCAGGTCTTGTCGCCGTCCGGTCGCAGTTGCACCTCGACCACGACGGCGAGGACCGGGGTCGAGTCTTCGGTTAGCACGACGACGGTGTCGGCCCGGTACTCGGTCGGGCAGATGTCGGGGAAGTCCCCCGACTCCAGCCGGGCGTTGTCGAACCTTGGTAGTTGCTGGTCTCCAGCGAGAGTGAGCAGTTCGACCGCCAGTTGAGGGCGCTGGCGGAACAGATCGATCACCACCTCGTGTCAGACGCTGGGCATGGACGCAGGCTAGCGCGTCGAACACGATACGGAGTGGGTTGCGAGGCAATGGCTTTCATCAGTTTGGCAGACGGCTTTCGAAATACCCTTTCCGTCGTATTCGGTGCGAGAATCGCCAACCCCTGTGCGGTTCGGACCCGGTGCTGCCCGGCATATGGCATGCTGCCGTCCGATCCGAACAGGAAGAAGGTCGATGACTCCGCTGTCTCGCAGGTCCGCTCTCGCATCCGCCGCCGCCGCCGTGGGAGCCGTGGCGTTCGGCGCTCGAACCGCCGCCGCGCACGGCCACAATCCGCACGTATTCTTCGACATCACCATCGGCGAGCAGCCGGTGGGCCGACTCGTCATGGAGTTGTTCGCGGATGCGGTGCCGCGGACCGCCGAGAATTTCCGGGCACTGTGCACGGGAGAGAAGGGGACCAGTTCGAGCGGGGCGGTGCTGCACTACAAGGGCAGCGCGTTCCATCGGGTGATTCCCGGATTCATGGCGCAGGGCGGCGATTTCACCGCCGGTGACGGCACCGGCGGCGAGAGCATCTACGGCGGCAAGTTCGCCGACGAGAACTTCACCCGCACCCACACCGGCCCCGGTGTTCTCTCCATGGCCAACTCCGGCCCCGACACCAACGGCTCCCAGTTCTTCCTCACCTTCGCCGAAACCCCCTGGCTGGACGGCCGCCACGTAGTCTTCGGCCAGATCACCGAGGGCCTCCCCCTCCTCGACGCCATAGCCCGCTCCGGCACCGACTCCGGCGCCACCACCGCCCCCATCCGCATCGCCGACTCCGGCCAACTCTGACTGGTTGATCGATCACGGGGAACCGGTGGCGGCATCGGCCGAGAAGCCTCCGCCACCAGTTCCCCGTCGCAGAGTTATCCAACAGGGGGAGTGGCGCTGTCCAGGCAGTCGTAGACCGCCTCGACCAGCGGCGTCGAGCGGTTGTCGGGAATGGACCACTCCTGGAGACTTCGCAGATACCCCAGAGCGAGGCTGCGGTCTGGGTCGGCGAAGGCCAGCGTTCCGTTGGCGCCTGCATGTCCGAAGGCGTGCCCGGTGCCGAAATCGGGCATGAAGATCCCGCCGGGCACATGGAAACCCAGCCCCCACGCGGTATCGGCCCGCAGCACCTGATCCGGTCCGCTCGCGTAGCGGCGGGCCACCTCGGCGGTCAGCTCCGGGCCGATCAGCCGAACTCCGTCGACCTCCCCAATCAGGGCCGCCATCAACCGCGCCAGCGAATGGGCGCCCGCGATGCCGGTGACCGAGGGCACCTCGGCCGCGTGGTGCCGCCGACTGTTCATGTCCTCGCCGATCTCGATCGGCCCCATGGTGCGGGCGCCGATGGACCTGGTCAGGAATGGCTCGATCGACCGCTTGTCCGGGTCGGCGTACGCCGCGAGGAACCACGGTGACGCCCACAGCTCGGCCATTTCGGCCAGGAACGCGTCGTAGCGTTCGTCGCCGGTCGACGCCGCCACCGTGGCCTCCGGGCTGATATCGGCTCGCTCGACGGCCACGACCCTCGACTCCTCCGCCTCCGGCAGCCCGATCCACACCTCCAGACCACCCAGCGCCGGACTGATTCGCTCCCGCAGGAAGGCACCGGGCGTCAATCCGCTGATGCGCCGGACCACCTCTCCGACGAGGTAACCCATGGTCACCCCGTGGTATCCGTGCGCGGTGCCCGGTGTCCACAGCGGCGTCTGCTCCTGCAGCGCCTCCACCATCGGCGTCCAGCTCTCCAGATCCGCCATGGTGATCCACCGATCGACCGCAGGCAGTCCGGCCTGATGGGTGAACAGCAAGCGCACCGGAAGGTCCTCCTTGCCGGCCGCCGCGAATTCCGGCCAGTACTTCGCCACCGGCGCGTCGAGGTCCAGTTCTCCGCTATCGACGAGCATGAGACCGCAGATCGCAGTGAGCCCCTTGCTCACCGAGTCGATGGGCGCCAGCGTATCGATCGTCCATGGCCGTTGCCGCGCCCTGTCGGCCAGCCCACCCCAGAGATCCACGACGGACCGGCCCTCGTGGTAGACGCACAACGCAGCGCCCATCTCACCGCGCTTGTCGAAGTTCTCCTCGAACGCGGCGCGGACGCGCTCGAAGCGCGGCTCGACAGTTCCTTCGATCGCCATCAGGCACCATCCCAATCGGTATGAATGAATGTTCGTAAACCTACGACCACGGCACCGGCGTCGAGGCTTTGCGCGCCCAGGGTTCCGACATCGTGAACTCGAGCCTAGTATATGGTCATTCATTTACCCTTGGAAGGGGCAGCCATGCCGCATCCCCTTGCGAGTGTCAGCGGAGGTGGCGATCGTCGGTGCAGGGGTTTCCGGGCTCGTCGCGGCGAACCGCCTCCTGGAGTGGTGGGTGGGTGCGCGGATGAGTCGAACCACGAGGAACAGGAAAGAGAGTGGGCAGATGGAGACGACATTCGGTACCCGGCCCGGCATGATCGTCGACCGCGACGTGGAGATGCCCATGCGCGATGGTGTCATCCTGCGCGGCGACGTCTGGCGCGCGGCGGATCGATCGCCCCGGCCGGTGCTGTTGCGACGGCTGCCGTACAACAAGGCCGCCGCGATGCCGAACAGCGACTGGTTCCGGACCACCGACGCGGTCCACACGGGGTACACCGTCGTCGTCCAGGACACGCGGGGCCGCTACGCCTCCGACGGCGTCTGGACGCCGATCATGTGGGAGCAGGAGGGCCGCGACACCTACGACACGGTCGAATGGATCGCCGCGCAGCAGTGGTGTGACGGGAACGTCGGCATGATCGGCGGCTCGTACCTCGGCATTGTCCAGTGGATGGGCGCGGCCCTGCATCCGCCACACCTGAGGGCGATCGCGCCGGCCATCGCGGCGGGTGGCGAGCTGCAACGCCGCGCCGACGGCGGTGCGGTGCCACTGGTCCAATTGGTGTCCTGGCTGGCCTACATGACGCTGGAATCGCTGACGACTCGACAGTCTCGCGGTGAGGAGATCGATCCGGAGCTGCTGGTCGCTGTCGGCGCGATCGTCACCGATCCGGACCTCGCAACCCATCACCTGCCACTGTCGGAGATGCCGGGCCTGTCCTCAGGTGCCGTGGTCGATCTCGGCGATGCCCTGGCCGGCCGGTTCTCCACGACAGCGCAGATCGCGTTCGACTCCATCGCCGTACCGAGCCTGTCGCTGGCAGGCTGGTTCGACATCTACTGCGACGCCGGTGTCCGTGGATACGTCCAACTGACCGGAGCCGACACGGCATGCGCCACCGAACACCGGATGATCGTCGGGCCATGGGCGCACGGGCAGAACGCCCCGGCCGAACAGGGCGATATGAACTTCGGAGTGCTGGCCGAAGGGGCCGCCGGGCTGACGGCGAAGCAGTTGGCCTTCTTCGACCGGCACTTGCGGGGCGTCGAGACGGACCTGCCCCCGGTGGAGTACTTCCTAATGGGCGCGAACGAATGGCGCACCGCTCGGCAATGGCCACCATCCGGGGTGAAAACCCGGGAGTTCGTGCTCACCAGTGACGGCGATGCCCGTACCGCGGGAGGCAACGGCCGGCTGGTGGACAATGCGCCCGGTCGAAACCGGTACGACGCATACGTCTACGACCCGCAGCACCCGGTACCCACTCACGGTGGCCGGGTGGTGCTGGGCAATGAGGTCACCGGACCACGGGATGTGTCGTTCCTGGAACGCCGACCGGACCTGCTCTGCTACACCTCAGCCCCGTTGGATCAGGAGCTCGATGTGGTCGGGCCGGTGCTGCTGGAGCTGACGGTCTCTTCGTCGGCGACCGACACCGACTTCGTCGCACGGCTCAGCGAGGTGTACCCGGACGGTCGGTCGATCGCCGTGGTCGACGGCATCACCCGGGCTCGCTACCGCGACGGTCTGGACCGCGAGGTACCTCTGGAGCCCGGCACGCCGACCCGGCTGCGGATCGACTGCGGAGAGACGGCCTGGCGCTTCCGACCGGGCAATCAACTGCGACTGACCGTGACCAGCAGTAACTTCCCGCGCTTCGACCGGAACTTGAACACCGGCAACACCATCGGCGCCGACGCCGTCGGAAAGATCGCCGACCAGCGCGTCTACCACGGGCCGGACGGGCAGTCCGTGCTCGCGTTGTCCGTCCTTCCCGCCGATCACGGAGCGCCCGAGTGAACCATCGCAGCCGCTGTGCGCTCGTCCGGCCCGAAACCGGCACCGGGATACCATCGAGAGGTGCGGCCCTGGCAGTGTGGTCGGCCGAATGTGCGCGCTCGACGCCGCGGCGCGGCGTCGCGGAGCGGAAGAAACCATGACACAGCACGACATTCCCGCAGCGGCCGAGTGCGTCCTGCCCGCCCTGCTCACCAAGGGCGCGGCGCAGCATCCGGACCGGATATTCGCCGTCTTCGACGACAGCGACGAGCCGAGCTGGACGTACCGCCACGCGCTGGAACAGGCCCAGCGGGCCGCCGCCGGGCTACGGCAGCTGGGCGTCGAGCAGGACGACCCGATTCTGGTATGGCTGCCGAACGGGCCCGACGTGCTGGCGATCTGGTTCGGGATCAACCTTATCGGCGCCGTCTACGTGCCGGTCAACCTGGCTTACAAAGGAAAGCTGCTGGCTCACGTGGTCGCTAATACGGGAGCACAGGTCGCCGTGGTCCACCCGGATCTGGTGGACAGGCTCAGGGCCGTCGACCCGGCCGGGCTGAAGACCGTCGTCGTGCTCGGCGATCTACCGGCCGAACCATCCGAACCGGCGGCCTGGGCGGTCGTCGGAGCGGCGGTGATGGATGCCGACCCGACCGGGTTCACCGGGCCGCGGCGGCTGGTCGAGCCGTGGGATATCCAGACGATCATGTACACATCCGGGACCACCGGACCGTCCAAGGGGGTGCGGTGCCCGCACCTGCACGCCCATACGACGGCCATGGCGGTGATGCGCGGCCACCTCGGCGCAACGGACAGGTACCTGATCAACACCCCGTTCTTTCACGGCGCCGCAACCCTCGCGGTCAACGGGGCACTCGCGCTGGGCGCCTCGATCGCGATCAGCCGCGGCTTCGCCACACAACAGTTCTGGGATGTCGTACGCCGGACCGAATCCACCGCGTGCACATTGCTGGGAGCGCCCATATCCTTCCTGTCCAAACGGCCGCCGAGCCCCGGCGACGCCGACAATCCGCTGCGGTTCGCGCTGACCGTGCCCCTCACGGCGGATGCCATCGCCTTCGCCGAGCGCTTCGACGTCCGGGTGCTGACCGTCTTCAATATGACCGAGACGTCCAATCCGATCGTCTCCGCACCGAATCCGACGGCGATCGGCTCGTGTGGCAAGCCGCGCCCCGGTGTCGAGGTGCGTCTGGTGGATGGGCACGACCGGGAAATCGGAGTCGGCGAGGTGGGCGAGCTGATCGTCCGGGCCGACCTGCCATGGACCATGAACGCCGGCTACCACCGGATGCCGGACGCGACCGCCGAAGTCTGGCGCAACGGCTGGTTCCACACCGGCGACCTGTTTCGCCGGGACAGTGAGAACAACTTCTACTTCGTAGACCGTGCCAAGGACGCCATTCGGCGGCGCGGGGAGAACATCTCCTCCTTCGAGGTGGAGGCCGAACTGCTCGCGCATCCCGCCGTCCAGGAGGCCGCCGCGGTCGGGGTGGTGAGCGAGCACAGTGAGGAAGAGGTTCTCGTCGTGCTCGCCCTGGCCGACGGCCACCAGTTGATTCCGGCGGACCTGATCGAGTATCTGCGTCCGCGCATGGCGCACTTCATGATCCCCAGATACGTCCGATTCCTGGCCGAGCTGCCCAAGACGCCGACCGGGAAGGTCGAGAAATACGCGCTGCGCGCGGCCGGGATAACCCCCGATACCTGGGACCGCGACGCCGCCGGAATCACCGTCCGTCGCGACCGCATCGACTGAAGGCCGAACCAGCGACAACAAATGGCCGCCGACCGCCGGGCCGCCTCGGCGAACGCCGCAACTCTAGGATGATGTGTGAACGGACATTCAGCCCATCATGTGGTGGTGGAAGTGACAGGAGACGAGTCAGTGGTTGAAAAGACGACCGCCACGGCGAACGTCCAGTCCGACAGCCCGGTCAAGCGCCGGATCGAGGCCGTGGCCCTGGAACGCTTTGCCGCCCAAGGCTACCGGGGCACGTCGGTCAAAGACATCATGGTGGCATGCGGCCTGACACCCGGCGCGATGTACAACCATTTCACCTCCAAAGACGAACTGCTGTTCTCCATCCTGGCTCGATTCGGCAACCAACTCACAGCCCTGATCCGCACCGCCGAGGCCGCAGCCGACCCGGACGACCCCGCCGACCGCCTGTTCAAACTCATCGAGACCATGGCCCGCTTCGCACTGCTCAACCCGCAGGCGACCAAAGTCGCCAACATCGACTACGTCGAACTGAGCGAGGACTACCTCCGGCGCGAAATCGAATTCCGGCGTGCCAACCGGCGCAGGATCGAGAACATCATCGAAGCCGGGATAGCCAACGATCAGTTCGCGGTGCCCGACTACGACGGCGCCAACGAGGTGAAACTCGTGGCGACCGCGATGGCAAACGTTGCAATTCGGCTCTCCGAAATCGCCGGACCACACCCCGGCAACGATATCGACGGACTCGCCCGGTTCCACGCCCAGTTAGCGCTGCACATGGTCACCCGCACCTCTGGCTGACCAGGTCAAACAGTCTTCATCGCAGCCGGGTCCACCGTTCACAAGCCCTCGACCAGCAGAAGGGGCCAACCCATGTTTCATCGTGTCGGAGAATCAACAACGAGAGCCGGATGTCTGAGGTCTTCCGGCGAGTGAGGGTGGTGTAGGTCGTGGATGGTTGGAGCAGAGGGGAGTTTCTGAGGCTGCTGGGCATGGGTGCGGTAGGCGCGGCGGTGGGCAGTGTCATGGGAGGGGGCCGGGCGCACGCTGATGACGGGGCGCCGGTGCGGGTGCTTTCCGGGGCCACGCTGATCGAGGGCACGGATGCTGCCCCGCTACCTGGGGCAGCGATCGTGCTGGCGGGTGATCGGATCCTGGCTGTCGGGCGACAAGCCGATATTCCGCTGCCGCCCGGGGTGCCGGTGGTGGATCTGGCGGGCAAGTTCGTCATCCCCGGCCTGTGGGATATGCATGTGCACCAGACGGAGACGGAACGGATCTTCCCGCCACTGCATGTAGTCCACGGTGTGACCGGGATTCGCGAAATGTGGGGTACACCGCGCACCCGCGACCTGCGGCGGCGGATCGAGCTGGGACAAGCATTCGGGCCACGAATGGTGGTGGCCAGCAACATCATCGACGGGCCGCCCGGGATCTGGCCGCAGTCGCAGGTGGTGGCCACCGAGGCGGACGGGCGGGCCGCGGTGCGGCAGGCACAGCGCGACGGCGCCGATTTCGTGAAGGTCTATTCGCTACTCAGCCGAGAAACCTATCTGGCCGTCGCCGACGAGTCGCACCGAGCCGGATTGCGGTTCGCGGGGCACTTGCCCACTCAGGTGGCGGTCGGCGAGGCGGTCGACATGGGACAGCACACCCTCGAGCACATGATCGGCATGCTCGTCGCGACCTCGTCGCGCGCGGCCGAACTGCACGCCGAACTCCGCGCCATGGACCCGTCCACCTTGAACGTCGGGACCTTCGCGCCCCTACTCGAACAGACCGCGGCACAGACCTTCAGCCCGGACATCGCTGAGGCGCTTGCCGATCGAATGATCCGGCGGGGCACTTGGCTGTCTCCGACGCTGGTGGTGATGCAGCGGTTCCTGTCCGGTGGACCGCCCGGCGACCCGAGCGACGACCGTCTGCGCTATATGCCGCCGTCGTTCAAGACGTGGTGGCAGAACCTCGGCGCGCAGAGCGAGCCGGCGCCGATCCGCGCCGCCATGCAGGCCAATCACCGGGCGCGCGTACGGGTGCTCGGGGCGATGCACGCCGCGGGCGTCGGCATCGTGGCCGGTACGGATTGCGCCAATCCCTTCGTATTCCCGGGCTTCGCCCTGCACGAGGAGCTGGAGTTGCTGGTACAGGCGGGGCTTCCGCCTTTGCGAGCACTGCAGGCCGCAACCCGCGACGCCGCCCGCTGCCTCGGCATGGAACACCTCACGGGCACGGTCGAACCCGGGAAATTCGCGGATCTGGTCGTCCTGGACGCCGATCCACTGGCGGCGATCACCAACACGACCCGCATCCACGCCGTCGTCAGCCGGGGACGGTACCTCGGCCCCGAGGACCGAACCCGGATTCTTCGCGACGTCGAAGCCGCGGCCGCCGCAGACACAACCGGCACGCCGGTCGGCGGATTCCACGCCTGCTGTGGCTGAGCACTGCACGAGTTCCGTCTCGGTCGCCAGGCGCGACTACGGCCGGTCGTTGTGTGCCCGCACGATCACGGTGGCTCCACGCCGCGCTTCGGGTTCCGGCGGCACGCTCCACGCTGTGGTGGTGCCGAGGGGTCCTGCGTGATCGTCGAGGATGTCTCCGGGTCGATGCGACGCCGGTGATCGGCGGTGCGGATCAGATCGTCGCGGACGAGGTCGAGCAATTGGGCCACGTCATGGAGGCGGGCTCCGGCGGGGGATCGAGCCGACCCTCGCCTGGGTGACAGGCGTTGCCAAACCGTTCTATGCCGGCTGTTCGCCGAAGACCATACGGTGGCCCGCGGCGGTGTCCATATATTCGCGGACCCGGTGGATCTGCCCGTCCTTCAGCTCGAAGACGAAGCAGTAGTCCAGGCGGTAGGCATTGCCGTTGGACAGGGTCGCGCTCATGGTTTCCTCGACGATGACGTGGTCGCCCTCGGCGTAGAACCCGCGGAAGTCGATCGAGACGTTCTCGGCGAAGAGCTTGGGGAAGTCGTGCGCGAGGAAGTTCGAGATGGCCGCCCGCCCGATGATGTGACTCGGTCCGTTGAAGAATGTTGCGGTGGCGTTTCCGCTGGGCGCCAGCCATTGCGCATCCTCGGTGAAGCAGGCGGCGATGGTGTCGTAGTCGTGTGTGGCGAAGGCCTGCCAGGCCTGTTGGACGACGGTCTTGGGGTGCGGTGCGGTCACCGGGTCCACGTTGCCGGAAATCGGACAGCGATGCTGGCGGAAAATAGACGACATCATCCGACTCGGCGGTGACCCCCGCGAGGCGGGAGGACCGGTGGCGGCATCGGTCGAGTGGGGTCCGCCACCGGTTCACCGTCGGTGCTCAGGCCGCCAGGTGGGCGGGGCGGGCAGGGGTGAGGCGGCCGTCGAGCATGGTGTGGACGGTGGTCATGTGGTGCAGGTGGGTGGGGTCGTGGGTGACGAGGAGGGTGGCGGGGTGGTGGGTGTGGGCCACCTCGATGATGAGGTCGATGACGGCCGCGCCGCGTTCCTGGTCGAGGGCGCTGGTGGGTTCGTCGACTACCAGCAGCGCCGGGTCGTTCATGAGGGCGCGGGCGATGTTCACGCGCTGGCGCTGACCGCCGGAGAGTTGGGCGGGGCGCTTGTGGGCGTGGTCGGCGAGGCCGACGGCGGCGAGGAGGTCGCGGGCGCGGGTGCGGGTGGCCCGGCGGCGGGCGGGCGAGACCAGCAGGCGCTGGCCCAGATGGGTCATGGCCTCCAGCTGTTCCAGGGCGGTGAGCGCGGGGATGAGGTTGGGCTGCTGGAAGACGATGCCGATCTGTCCACGCCGCAGGGCCGCGGCCTCGCGGCGGCCGAGCCGGGCGAGGTCGGTCGCGCCGGATCCGGTGTCGAGCACGACGTGGCCGGAGTCCGGGCGGATGAGCGTGGACACCACGGCCAACAGGCTGGACTTGCCGGAGCCGGACGGGCCGGTGATGGCCGCGATCTCGCCGCCGCGCACGGTCAGCGCGACCCGGTCCAGCGCGGTGATGCGGTCGGACCCGTCGGGGTAGGTGAGGGTCAGATCGGTGACGGTGAGTGCGGTGGGCATCGAGAACTCCTGTGCGGCAGCCATTGTCAGCGGGACTGGTTGAGTGCGGTGAGCGGATCGGTGGTGACGAGGAAGCGCAGGGCGAAGGCCGCGCCGAGCAGACCGAGGACGATCAGGACGACCGCGGGGAACAGCGTCGTGGATACGCTGAGCACGAAAGGCAGTGCGTCGCCGAGGAACAGGCTCGCCACCGCCGTGCCGCCGACCCCGAGCCCCACGCCGATGAGCAACACCGCCAAAGCCTGCCCGAGCGCGTCCCGCACCAGCGAACCGGTGGTCGCGCCCAGGGCTTTCAGCGTCGCGATGTCGCCGGTGCGCTGAATCGTCCACACTGTGAAGAACGCGCCGATCACCAGTGCGGAGATGGCGAAGAGCATGACCGTCATGAGAGTGAGCGAACCGTTCTCGGCCTCATACGAACTCATCGCCGACAGCGAATCCGCGGTGGAGGTGGTGATGGTGTGCGCGGCGGCGTCGGCGGCCGCGAGGTCGGAGACCCCCGACACCGCGAGGATGGTGGCCGCACCGGATCCGGGACTCAGCGCCTGCCAGTCCGACAGCGTCATCCACACCACCGGCGTGTGCGCGTACCAATCGTCGCCGGTCACACCCCGAACGGTGAACACGCCCGACCCGAGTTCGACCGTGTCCCCGGCGTTCGCGTGCAGCCGCCCGGCCGCCGCGCTGCTGAGCACCACCTCGCCCGACGTGGTTGCCACTCGATTGCCGAACGGGGTGCCGTCGACCCCGAACACCGCCACCTGGGTCGGCGGCGCGCCCGCGGCGGTGGCGCGAGTGCGGCTGATGCCGATCGGATCCACCGTGCCGCCGGTGCGCTGCCACGCGTCCACCTGCTCGGCGGTCAGCGTCGAGGTGTCGAACGACGCTTCGCCGCCGGTGTCGGCGAACACCACGGCATCGGCCCGCAGCGACTGCACGGCGGAGATATTCTGGTGCGCCAGGCCGGAGGTGAGGCCGCTGAGGAAACTCACGAGCAGCGCCACCATGGTGACCACCAGGGTGATGAGCAGGAAGCGGCCGCGGGCGGCGCGCAGATCTCGGAGCGCGACGAACATGCCTCCACTCTGTCGCCGATCCGGGTCCGGGCCATCGCGCCGCGGAACGAAACGCCGACCAGCGAACGGTGGGGCGGTGTTTCCAACTTTCGATGGATGCCGCCCCGATAGCCGGGCATAAGCTGTCTGGCGTGCACCGATCGCCCCTGACCCCCGTCTTCGCCGCCTTGCAGCTCGGCCTGCACGCCCTGGTGGTGACCCTGACGGTCTTCGTGGCGGCGCGCAATCTGGTGTCGAACTCCCATCCCGTCGCGGTGGTGGTGATCGCGGGCGCATTCCTGGGCGTCTACTTCGCGGGGGCGCTGTTCAAGAGTCGTCCGACGGCGGCGCGGGTCTGGCTGCTGGCGATCACGGCGCTCTGGCTCGGTCTGGTCATGCTCGCCCCGGACGCGGTGTACCTGGTCTTCGGCCTGTTCTTCCTCTACCTGCACCTGTTGCCGCGCTACTGGGGTCTGCTGGCGGTGGTGGCGGCCACCGCGCTGTCGGTGTTCGGATTCGCCATGCATCGGGGTTGGTCGGTGGGGGCCGTGGTCGGGCCGATCCTGGGTGCGGTGGTGGCGGTGGCCATCGGACTCGGGTACTCCGCCCTGTACCGCGAGGCCGCCGAACGGCAGCGCCTCATCGACGAATTGCTGGCCACCCGTGAGACTCTCGCCGAACGCGAACGCACCGCGGGGAAGCTGGCCGAGCGTGAGCGTCTGGCCCAGGAGATCCACGACACGGTGGCCCAGGGCCTCAGCAGTATTCAACTGCTGCTGCATGCCGCCGAACGGGCTACCCCCGATCATCCCGCGCTGCAACAGATTCGGCTGGCCCGCGAGACCGCCGCCGACAGCCTCGTCGAAACCCGCCAGCTCATCGCGGAACTCACGCCCGCCGCGCTGGAGGGGCAGTCCCTGACCCAGGCGCTGGAACGCATCGCCCAGCGCGCGGCCACCCCGGGCCTGGAGACCGAGATGCTGGTGGAGGGCACCCCGCACGGACTGCCCATGCCCATGGAGGCCGCCCTGGTGCGCATCGCCCAGGGCGCGGTCTCGAATGTGGTGCGGCACGCGGAGGCCGAGCGTATGCGCATCACCCTGACCTACGCCGACGACGCCGTGCACCTGGATGTGGTGGACGACGGCGTCGGAATACCGGCGTCCGTGCTGGCCCACCCGCCGTCCGGCAGCTTCGGTCTCACCGCCATGCGCAGCCGGGTGGAGCAGCAGGGCGGCACCATGGAGGTGGAATCCGAACCCGGGCACACCGCCGTCACGATCACCTTCCCCCTGGAGGATCAGCAATGATCAGGATCCTGCTGGCCGACGACCACGCCATCGTCCGGGCGGGTCTGCGCGCCCTGCTGGATTCCGGTGCGGCGCAGGTCGATTACGATATCGAGGTGGTCGGCGAGGTGACGACGGCGGATGAGGCGGTCGCTTTCTGCGCCACCACCCCGGTGGATCTGGTGCTGATGGACCTGCGTTTCGGGCCGGGCAAGTCGGGGGCCGATGCCACGGCGGCGGTGCGCGCCCTGCCGAATCCACCCAGTGTGCTGGTGGTGACCAACTACGACACCGATGCCGACATTCTCGGCGCGATCGAGGCGGGGGCGGTCGGCTACATCCTGAAGGACACGCCGCCGTCCGAACTGCTGGCCGCCGTGCGGTCCGCCGCGGCGGGCGAGAGCGTACTGTCGCCGTCGGTCGCCTCGAAGCTCATGACCCGGGTCCGCAAACCCGATACCACCTTGAGCCCCAGGGAAATCGAGGTGCTGCGCCTGGTCGCGGACGGCCTGTCCAACCGTGACATCGGTCGGCGGCTGTTCCTCAGCGAGACCACTGTCAAATCCCACCTGGTGCACATCTACGCCAAGCTCGGCGTGAAGTCGCGCACCTCGGCGGTGGCGCGGGCGCGTGAGTACGGCGCGATCTGATCACCGGGTGAACTGCTGGGTTCCGGTGACCCGCGCCAGTTCCAGTGCCGTCGCCTCGGGTGTGCCCGCCGCGGCCGAGTCAACGACCACCGTCTGATCGGCGGCCCGGTGCCGTTCAACACTTCTCCGGAGACCATCATCGGAAACCCCCATCGACGCGCTGCGGCGCCGGGTGGCGTGAGCGCTCAGGCCGGTACCTGTGCGTCCGCGGCGGAGTAGTTCTCGCGCAGCGAGAACGCTTGGGGTGAAGGACCGTTGGAGCGCAGCATGGTCAGGCGTTCGACGGCTTCCTCGAGCGTCGGGGTGTGTCCGGCCGGAATCCACCACAGCACGATCATGTCCTGGCGCGGGCGCTTGAACCACTCGCCGCGCCTGCGCAGGAACTCCAGGTGCTCGCTGCGATAGACATAGTCCCACAATGCTTCCCGGCTCTCCCAGACCGACAGGTTGACGATCACGTCATCGCCGAACGGCCGCATGGTGGTGGCGTCCTTGCCGGAATCGTCCACGAGCCGCCAGACGAAGCCGGGGGAACTCTCAGCCAGCGCGTTGATGGGCTCGAGGTTCGAGGTGAATTCCACCATGCGCGGATCGTCGAGGGGGTGCTGGAGGATGGCCAGGTTGAGCTGGGCGAGGTGATGGCCGGTCATGGGCTCAGCTCACCACGGCCTCGGCTCTATGTCAATCTTCATTTGTTTTAGAAGACTCGACGGCGACACAACACAGTCCGGGCCGCGGGTCGATGCGCACCCGAACCCGATCGGAATCTCCGAGGCAGCCCTCGAGCAGGGCGAGATTCATCCCGCAGACCAGTGGCGGATACGCCTCGGCCAGGGCGTGAAAGGGGCAGTTGCGCATGCGCAGCACACCGTCCGCGTCGAACGGTTCGTACCCCCGTGCGGCCAGGACCGCCGCGGCCGTCTCGAGATCGCGCACCGGCTCGCGACCACCCCGCAGCGCCGCACCCCGCCTGCGGGCCGCCGCCGCCAATTCGACATCGAGCC
>NZ_JASCXP010000110.1:0-18215 GCF_030010695.1 Nocardia sp. CC201C | reverse complement strand
GGTGCCGTGCCGTCGACACCGAGCAAACCGCTCGGCCGGTTTCGAGGGCACGGCATGCCAGATTCTTTCGACTGCAGCGCATTTGGATAACGCCGATTGATATTACCGGTCAGGTCTGCTGCGTGCACCGCCAACGAGCGACGAGCAACACCGCCGCGTAGCACCGCGCATCCGTACAGCTGTCGCGGAGCCATCGAACCGGTTCGTCCACTACCTGTACGCGAAGATCGGGACGCTTCCAACACTGGACGGTCGCGTAGAACGCCGCAATATCCAGGCAATCGAGACAGCACGCCGTCGCGCGGTCGGTCGGCGACCCGGAGCATCACGGACGATGCGTAACGACCGGAACCCGTTCGCCAGGAACGCCTAGCCACGGAGTTGGCACGTTTGCCCGAGATTGGCGCGTTCCGCCCTGGCCGCCCGCCGGGAGCGCCTGCGACAGTGACAGTCGGTATGCGCGGCAGGGCGTCGCGCCGTTCTGATCTTGGAGCGAAATCAGTTGTAGAGCATTCTCATTCGCGGTTCACCGTGCCTGTCGACATGTGATTGGAGATGCCGTGCCCCACACCCGAGAGAGCGCTGTCGCCTACGTGATCACGGCCCTGGAGGCCAAAGGTACTGCGACACGCGATGATTTCGATGTGCCGGGGCTGGTCACCACCTCACGCGCGATCGCTGGGAGCTGGGACCTCGAAGGGATGCCGCCATCGCTGCTCTGGACCCTCGCCGCCAGTCACCTCAGGGTCTAGCGGCTCGGGGTCCAACTCCGGCCCGGCGACCACCGGCGTCCGGCTCGCCACCGCCCAGCGCAGCGTGGCGCGGCGCATGGAGGCACCACGATCGGATCCAGCGGTGCCGCGACGACGCGTCGGGCTCGGGTCAACACGGCGGTCAATCCCCATAGATGCGTGTGATCACGCGCGCGGCCCCCGCCGTCGACCATATCGAGTCGCAGCATCGGGCCGCGATCGCCGTCGATGAGATCGAAGCGGTGATTGGTGGTGACCGCCGAAACGTACGGGCCGCATGTCGCCAGCCCGGCTCCGACCGTCGGTGCGCTGACGAACAAATAGTCGTATAGCCGGGTTGCCTTCAGTTCGTAGCGGCTGGCCACCCGCAGCGCCACATCCGGATCGTCCAGCCAGCGCGCCCCAATCTCCCACAACCGCCAGAACGTCTCGCTGGATACGTGCACGCCGTCCCCGGACAATGCCCACCCGGGCACACCGCACTCCCGGATCATCCGCTCCCGATCGAGTCCCGCCCGCGCCAGCTGATTCAGCACGAAGCGGTGCAACAGCGTCTGATCGGTCCCCACACCCACCTCCCGCACCCGTCGCTGCCAGTCGGTCGGTGCGACATGCTATCTCGCGGCGTGCGAGCCGTGTTCGGAAAATCGGCATCCCGCCCCGCTCCCCGGGCCGGCGACTACGAGCGAGAATCGCTACTACATTTCGTAGTAGACAATGCGCCCCACCTCGTTTACGCTTGCCGTGTCCGATCCCTCCGATAGGCGAATACTCAAGCAGGCCAGGGGTTTTCAACGCAATGACCACGTATGTGACGATCGATATGGTGACCACACCGGACCGTTTCGACGAGTTTCGCGACTTCCTGGCGAAGCACTTGCCGAGCACCCGCACCTTCCCCGGCAACATCAGCGTCGAAGTGGCGCGCAATCAGGAGGAACCGGACCGGGTCCTCCTGGTCGAGAAGTGGCGTTCCCGCGCCGACTTCGATGCCTATCTGGCGTGGCGGCAGGAATCGGGCGTACTGGCCGAACTCGCCGCGTTCGCCGACGGCGAGGTGCGCTTCGGCTTCCACGACCAGATCGCCGTATGAGACCCGTGGCGGCTGTCAGTAGCTCGTAAGCGTCGGGTTCCCGAGCAGCTCGCTCGGGTCGACCGATGACTATTCGCGGCCGGTGTCGTCGATACAGCAGTGGCCTGTGATCGTGCCGTGCGATCGATGGGTCAAGCCCGCGCTGTCGACATGCGACAGCGCCGAACTAGGAGGTTGCCTCGCGTGACGAAGCCGGTTACCCGTGACGAGTTGTGGGCGATGGCCCACGCCGAGCGTGCGGCATTGGCCGATGATCTGGCCGCGTTGGAGGATGCGCGGTGGGCCGAGCGGTCGCTGTGCGGGGACTGGACGGTGGAGGAGGTCGTCGCGCATCTCACCGCGGCGGCGAGTATCGGGCGGTTACGGTGGCTGCGCAGTGTCGTCGGTGTCCGGTTCGATTTCGACGAGCACAATGCGCGGCGGCTGGCCGAGCATCGGGGAGCGACTCCGGCGGAGACCTTGGAGCGGTTTCGGGCGGTGGTCACCAGCACCACCGCCGCGTCGGGGCATACGGCGGCCTGGCTGGGTGAGGTGGTCGTGCACGCACAGGACATCCGACGTCCGCTGGGTCTGCTTCGTGAACCGTCCGTCGAAGCCGCCACCGCCGTCGCACACTTCTACGCGAGCCGCGACTTCACGGTCACCAGCCGCAGCGCGATCGAGGGACTCCGCCTGGAAGCCAGCGACGGCCCGTTCACGACCGGAACCGGGCCCCTGGTCAGCGGTACGACGCTCGCGCTCACCATGGCGATGGCCGGGCGAGCCGTCTACTGCGACGACCTCACCGGCCCCGGCGTGGACACCCTGCGCGAGCGCAGCCTCGGCTAGATCCGCGAACAAGGAGTTGCACCCATGACGACACCATTCCGATTCGGGGTCGTCGCCCCGCTCCGCAGCGACGTGCCGACCTGGCGAGATCGGGTGCGCCGCATCGCCGACAGCGGCTATTCGACACTGCTGGTACCCGACTTCCCGCAGCTGCAACCGGCGCCCGCTCCCCTGCTCGCCACCGCCGCGGCGCTGACCGATCTGCGCGTGGGCAGCTGGGTGTACGCCTCCCCGTTCCGCCCCGCCTGGCTGACCGCGTGGGAGGCGCACTCGCTGACGCTGCTGACCGAGGGCCGCTTCGAGATGGGTATCGGCACCGGCAGGCCCGGAATCGAAGACGAGCTGCGCGACAAGGGCATACCCGACGTTCCGCCGCCGCGCGAGCGGCTGACCCAGATCCGCGAAACCATCACCAGGCTGCGGGAACTCGACGGACCCGACCGTCACACGCCGGTGGCTATGGCGGTCTACGGCCCGAAGGCCCGCGCATTGGCGGCGGAGGTCGCGGATACGGTCACCCTGGTGCTGGGCGATCAGCCGCGCGGCGAGGTCGAGCGGATGACACGAGAGTTCCGCTCCGACAACGCCATCGAACTCGCGCTCGCCGTACCGGTCGTCGGCGACACCGTCGCACCGCACATGGCACCACCCGACACCGATACCGCCGCCCTGCACGCGGCCGACGCGATGACCGTCCTCCCGGACGACCCGGCGGCCGCCGCCGAGGAGATTCAGCGACGACGCGAGGAACTCGGCTTCTCCTGCCCTGTATTCCGACGGCTCCACGGGCTACGAACCAAGCTGCGACACGTACATTCCGCCAGCAGAACCTACGCTGCTGCACTGCGATATCGGCGGCGCCGCCGTGTACACGGATGGCTCATACTCGGCGACCGACCCGCGCTGCTCATACCTCGCCGACGAGCCGAACTCCAACCCGAATCCCGGGGGCGGTTATCCGTACAACCCCGAAGAGGACCGCAACGACGACGGCGTCGTCAACGGGTACGAACGTTGCGGGGTTCTCTGCGGTGACCCACCGACCAGTGGTGATGTACAAACACAGCGCGGCTGCGAAGAGGGCTACATCACTGGACCCAGCTGTGACCGCTACCGTTAGGCCGCAGCGGCGTGGAATCGGGCCGACGGAACCAGACATCTGTCGGCTGACCAATCACGGCGAATCCCCCACGCCGAATCCGCCACTGGAGACCTACGCTGGTGGCGACGGAACGCCGCATATCTCTGTGGGAGAACGGAGCTCGCCACGCTGAGCCGCCTTTCAGCTCAGCTGGTGCGTGTCATGATTCGGTCCGAGAGTGCGCACAGTCGCGTGATCACCCCGCTGTCGACGGGCGATTGTCGGGAGCCTCCCGATGGCGGCTGAGCGCTCTGGGCTGCTGCGTTCAGGAAACGAGTCGCATGGGCGGTACCGAGGGTTCGGTCCAGGGCGCACAGCGCACCGAGTGCCGGCACGCGGCTGTAGCCGGACTTCGCCGGGCCGGCTGGGCGGGTGAGGTAGGTTACGAGGACGTCCACGTCGGCGGGCGTACCGAAGCGGGCGAGTGCGAGGCAGTAGCCCCAGCCGGCGTGAACGAGTTCATCGGCAAGCAACAGCTCAGCGAGTTCTGCTCGAAAGTCGGTCCGTTTGTCGAGACCGATCAGCCAGGACGCGGTCAGCCGTGGTCGCCAGTCGAACTCGAGCAGCGTGCGTAGTTCGTCGTCGGTGATCTCGCGTGCGTCTCGAGACAAGCTCGCCTCGAATTCGCGTCGGTCGGGGTGATCACGCAGCAGGTTTGCGCCGCGAAGTCTCATGTAGCGGCCGGGTGGGGCGCAATCGCCGATGACCCACCGTCGTATCAGTGCCAGACTCGGCTGATCTGCGGGTAACCGGAAGCTCATCACGCCATCCTGCCCTGGCCCCTGGCAAACCAGGCGCGGAGCGCGACGAAGTCGCTGTGCCGCAGACCGACTCGCGGGTCGACGCGGTACACGAGTGCCCCACCGGGGTGATGTTCGGCTACCCATACCCGGTCGTCGTCGCCGATCTCGTCGTCGATCCAGATGAACGACGCTCCGGCGGACCGCTCGACCAGAGTGCGTGTCTTCCAGTGCAATCCGAACCATTCGTCGATGCGATCGTCGGTGCGGTCGCACCATTCGACCACCGGCAGTTCGGGTAGACCCAGGAGTGGACCGATGGAACGGTTGGCCTCGTTCCCCCAAGTGGTGGCCCAGACCAGATCACCGGGCAGGCCCGACAGCAGCGGACCCAGAGTGGGGTCGACTCGTTCGATGAGCGGGTTCACGGCGTGCTGCGCTTCTCGTAGAGTCGAGTCCTCTTGGTAACCTTCGGGCTTCGCACGGAAGGGTATGAGCGGTCCGTCGACGTCGAGAAAGATCAGTGGGCGGCGGTCCGGAGTCATACTGGTGGAAGACTACAGCAGCGGAACTGGCCCCAATCGCAGGTCAACGGGTCGAATCAGCCGGAATGGTTGCCTGACAAGGCTTCACCTCGCAGCCCTACAGATCGTGACAGAATCGGGCACATGACGCCGGTCCCAGAAGGCCACCCAATTCCCATTGAGCCGAGCGGCTACGACAACATCGCCGACGGTTACACGATCGAGAACGAGACCGGACTCCTGCACGCATACTACAACCGGCCCGCGATCCTGGAACTCGCTGGGGACGTCGCCGGGCGGCGAATCCTCGACGTCGGCTGCGGCTCAGGACCGCTGTTCGCCGCAGACGCGCAACCGGATCGACGAATGGACCATGGGCGGTCAGACCGCCCGCCTGAGTTTCTGGGACCGGCCTTTACATGCGATGACAGACGCCTTCACCACGGCTGGGTTCCACATCAGCGTTATCAGCGAACCTCCGGCCCTGCCCGCCGCCCGCGATCTGATTCCCGAGGTATTGGGCGAAAGCCTCGATAACAGATTCCTGTGCTTCTTGTTCTTCGTCCTGCACGCCAACTGATCCACTCACCACAGCTCGAATTCCGGCTCGTCCGATTCGAGCATCGATGCCAGTTCCCCAGCGTCGATCGTGCGCCGGTCGGGGTTGTCGAGGAAGTAGCGGAAGGTCGAGAGCAGGGCGTTGGGGTCGACGGACCAGCTCAGGGTGTTGATGATCCAGATAGTGGGGCGTAACTGCCGTCCCCAGGCGCCGGAGCGTTCGATCGGCCCGTTGCGGTGCAGCTCGGACCGGGCAGTTCGGCAGGTGAATTTCAGTGATGATTCCCGCGACGCCCACGGGCGCGGGACCAGTTCTACGTCTTCGATGTCGTCCCAAGGGAATTCGTGCACCAGCGTTCCGCCGGTAATGGTCAGGCTCACCGGGGAGAAGGTCATCGTGTAGGCGCGCAACACCACCAGCCGTTGCACGATCACATACGCGGTGAGCGCGATGACCACGACTCCCAGGATCGCGAAGAACGGACCCCCGCCGTGCAGCCCGTTATCGAGGGCCGCGGCCCCGAGTCCGACGCCGGACAGCACCGCGATCAACTGCGGGTCGCGTAGCCGCTGCGCGTGCAGAACCGGTGGGGCCGAACGGCTCTCCACTGTCGTTCGACGCGGAAACACCCACCCCAGTACCATCATGATCCCGACCGCTGCGAGCATCGTGCCCGTCGGCTTGTCGGCGAGGCTGCCCACGACCACCAGCACCGCGCCGAGAAGCGCGTACCAGACGCTCAGGCGCATCGAGTGCGGCCAAGCCCTGATCGGCACGTACCCCTTCGGCGGAACGACGTAGTCGTCGTGCACGGACATCCCTCCCACTCCGTCGACAGCACTGCGTGGTGGAAAGGGACGAACCTCAGCAGCATACACCGCTACAAGATCCGGCTACCCAAGCGAATTCCACTGGCGCGCAATACCAATGAGACCGCAATATCAAAGAGACTCTGATCGACGCGGCCATCCCGTCCGCGCG
The DNA here is from genome assembly GCF_030010695.1 of Nocardia sp. CC201C. NCBI lineage: Bacteria > Bacillati > Actinomycetota > Actinomycetes > Mycobacteriales > Nocardiaceae > Nocardia > Nocardia sp. CC201C. Next base: position 11,597 of record NZ_JASCXP010000110.1, on the reverse strand, counting down.
GAAACGCGGCGGCCGGCTCAGCTGTCGGGCCAGCTCAGCCCCGCGAACCCCGGAACCGCATCCGATCGGAGTTCGAGCACCGGAATCGGCTTGCCTATCGGGTTTCCCATCTCGTCGAAGGCGATCGAACCGCTCGCACCGCTGATCGCGGACCGGCCGTGCAATCTGTTCATGACCTGTAGCACATCGGTCGCGGCGACGTCGGTGACGGTGTCGCCCGCCGCGCTCCGGATCGACCACGCGGCCGCCTGCACCGCGTCGTAGGCGATGATGGCGACTCCGTCGTCGAGCGAATCCCCCGGAAACAACGTGGGGTAGCACGTATCGCAGGAGTCGGTGAACTTGGCGATCGAACCCGCGCTGAAAGCCTCCGGCCGAACCTGCCACGCCTGCGGGTGCGCCAGCCCGGTGAAGACCACGCGCACACCGCTGTTCAGCGTGCGGCTGACCGCATCGTCCGGTGCGGCGTACTGCGACAGATCGTCGGCGGTGGCCACGGTGATCGGCCAATCCGTGCACTGACGCTCCGCCAGTGCCTTGATCAGCAAGGTCGCGTGTGCTCCGCGACCGGCGAAATACAAGACGTCGGGTCGGGCCGCGCAGATATTGGGCAGCATGAGGGAGAACGCGTTGGCCACACTGCCGGCGTCGGACAAATACCACTCCGTCGGGGCGGCGAGTCGATGATCGGCATCGACGAAGCCCTCCGAGAACGCGGTGGCGAGCGTCTGCGGGTAGTGGTCGCGGGGATTTCGGTCCTGTACCAGCAGGGCCGTGCGGTGCTGCGGTTTCAGATAGTCCGCGACGGCGCGCGCCTGGGCGGAGTTGGTCGGCGACACCCGGACGAAACCGCCGATACCCGTCAGATCGTCCGCGGTGAGGGTGGAGGCGAACACGGGCATCCGCGATTCGGACAGCTCCTCCATCGCCTCCCGGGCATTCTCGGTGCTGAGCCCGATTCCGGTGACGGCGACAATGCGATCGCTGTCCGCGCGCCGACGCAATTCGTCGACCACCCGCTGCCAATCCCGCAGTCCACTACCGGGATTGGCAAGCAGCAGCCGGATGAGCGGCCTACCGCCGCTCGCGGTCACGTCATGGTTCACGGCGTGCTGGGCGAGGTAGGCACCCTGCAGTTGATGGCGCACCCAGGGCATCGTCACCTCATCCCCCGGCCGCAGCGTCATCGGCAGCAGGACCGCAACGCTGACGTAGTTCTCGTCCCGGCGTGCGACGTCCTGGTTCTCCGCGTGGATCAGTCGCTGCACGTCGTCGAGTTCCGGAGCGAAGACGTAGTTGCCGTCGGTCACGCCCGTACATTCACCGGATTCGCCGGTACGGGTCACGCCCGCCCCGCACGCACGCAGCGCGTCCCGCACCGACGGAACCACGACGAACGCCGCGACCAGTGCGATCACCACCAGCACGGTGCCACCGACGATCCACGCCCACCGGCGCCACGGCGGTCGCGGTGGCGCTATCGGTTCGCTTCGACCGCTCATCGATACCTCTCCGCACGCTCGTACAGCACCATGGACCCGCTGCCCCGCCCGATCGCCAGATGCTGGAGCTCGCTGCGGATCATGGCGTGCAACGTCGCATCCGGATCGCCGAGCGGATCGTGCGTGATCCAGAGTGCGGCGGTCAACCAGCCCAGGCTGCTGCCCAATTCGTCCTCCGGCTCACCGACAATCGGCTGGATCTGGTCGATGGGCGCGACATCGGTCGCGAGCCGGTTCGGCGCGGAGGTGATGAGGTCCAGGTCCGCCAGCCACGCCGTCGCGGCCGCGACATCGAATTCGGTGCCCGGCGCGTCGAAGGGCCGACGCAGGTAGGCGACCACGGCGGGCACGTTCGCCAACGCCAGGTCGTGATAGCACGCCTCCGCTGTCCGCTCCCGCCGCGCGAGGCTGTCGCGGCAGATCGAGTGTGTGGCGACCCAGTCGCGCGGATCGTCCGCTGCTCGCTCGGACAACTCGGACAACAGGATTCGACGCAGCCACGGATTGACGCGAAAGCCGACACCGGGCTGTTCCCGGATCCACAGGTGGTTACGCAACTTCTCCACCAGCGCGGCCGCGTCCGGACGGGCGGAGTCCAGCAATTCGGGTTCGTACAGCATGTCGATGGTGTGGGCCGCGCTCGCCGTGACGAGGTCGCGACGTTCGGCGGCGTGGTCGAAATCCCGCAGCAGATGTTCGCGCGCTTTCTCCGATACCGTCGGCGGCTGCTCGGAGGTATGACCGGGCAGGGTCGAGGGCGGCACTCGCAGGGTCATGACCTGCCGCAACCGCGTCGGCCTCTCCTGGTAGCCGCAATTCGACGCGGCGCCGAGCACATCGATGGCACCGCCGGGATGGCCGTCGGTCAGTCGATGCACGAAACCGACGAGGGTCGCGTCCGGACGCATGCCGCGGGCGGCCGCCACATCGGCGATCTGCTCGGGTGCCAATCGTCCGAGATCGACGAGGTACCAGGGCAGCCACGGGCAGGGGGCAGATTCGCGGTGCTGATGCCAGTCCGCGGTGATATCGGTGAGCATGCGCGGTGCGGGCATGTTCAGCCCACCGGTCAGCTGTGTCGATGGATGCCGTGGGCCGCGCGGCAGCTGACTGCCCGGATGGTGCCAGCCCTCGCTCCACCGCGGCATCCAGGTCCGGCTGGTAGCGAACACCACCATCGGATCGTTCTCCGCATCCGACCGGTACCGGCTGCGCTCCAGTGCGGACAGGAACTTCCGGCCCGTGGGTGTGTGCGCATTGTCCAGCAGAACAACGCAATTGAGGGTCCGCCTGCTCCGGTTGAACCCGGAGTAGGCGTGCCGCAGGTCGCCGAGGAACGCCTCGCAGAAGATGGTGTCGACCTCGCCGCGCTCGGCTTCGCCCTCGCCGTGCGACCACCGGGCCAGATCTATCAGGGCGTCCTCGGGACCGTCCTCGACGGCGGAAAGCCGACCGATGTGCCGTAGCAGCCGCCGCCGGTCGAACCATCCCAGACCTCGCAGCAGCAACCCGGTCGCCGACGAAACCCAGGGCGGCAGACCCGATCCGCCCGCTACCACCCCGTCAGCGAATTCCACCAGCTGTGTGATGGTGCCGTGGTTACGTTCGATCGGCTGGCTCCCGGCGACGACTCGTCGCAACCCGTCGAGAGCACGCCGACGATCGTCGGCGTCGGTGTGGATCGAACTGCCGACGACCAACAGGCACAGCCACAGTCGCGGAAAAGCCAGCCGACCGAACTGCGTCCGACGGCGGCTCAGCCCGAACGCCAGTTCACCGAGCACTTCACTCGGCTCCGCCTCTCGATGCTCGAAATCCACATACACGTGCGGTATCTCCCGGCATCGATACCGAATCTCGCTCAGCAGCGCCGTCTTTCCGGTACCTCGCGGACCGACCGCGACCACGATCGGAGAGTCCACATCGTGCCCCCGCGGCCGGGCGAGCAGATGTTCGAGAAACCACCCGGTGAAGGGGCGGGTGCCCGACAGCCGCGGTGGATCCATCGCCATCCCCACCCGCTCCAGAGCTCATCCGATTCCGATCGATGCGTACCGGAGATGCTAGTCACCGCAGCCGAACCGAACGCCCGGTGCTGCACACCGTCGTCAACTCGTAACACTGCCGCCGAGGTCGCGCAGGCGGGGCGTGACTCGACATCGCGAATCAATCTGGAAGGCATCACGTTCGGAGTAGGATCACGTTCGGCGTGGCCGTCTCAGGTTCGGGTCCACCCCGAGAGGCCCGACGGTGGTTCGCCCGATCGAGGGGATGTGCCGATGTCAGACCCGCGCGCTTACACGGTTTTGATCGCAGTGCCCGCGCTCTTCGCATTCGGGTCCGGTACCGCTACCGCGGCACCGCAGCACCCCGACCTCCCCCGACCCGTCGTGGGCAGCTTCGACGCGGCCGAGACACCCACCGCGACGCGGGATCTCAACCACCTGCGGATCGGTTCCCAGACGATTCCCCTGCCCGAGGGGATCGACCCCGGTCTCCGGGAACAAGCGCAGAACTCCGTGGACGACGCGCAACGGCGGATCGCCACCGCCTACGACGATATCGGCTTCCCTCGCAACGAATCCGACCGCCGCACCGCGTCCACCGCGGCCGGTGCCGTCATCGGCGCCGTGGTCGGCAAGGTCGTCGTCTTTCCCTTGGAGATCGTGGGGTGTGGAGTCGGCGCGACGGTCGGCGCGATCGCCGGTGGCGTCATCGGCGGGCTTCCGACCGTGGGTGCGGGCGTCCCGGTCGGCGCGGCGGTGGGCGGGCTGGCGGGCTGTCTGCTCGGGGGTCTGGCGGTGGCCATCCCGGTGGATGTGGTCGGCCTGGTCGGCGGGGCCGTTATCGGCGGAACCATCGGTGGCGCATTGGGCTCCGGCACCGAACCGACTTCTACAGACGTACCCACACCCAGCGCTAACGCCTCTGTGCCCCAGACTGATTCGCCGACTCCCGCGCCAGTGGACGCCTTCGCCGCGGTCAGCCCCGATACCACCAGCGCGATCACCTCGCTCGACGCCGCGATCGACGCGATGCCACCGCTCGCCCCCGACACGCTGGGTCCTCTGACCCAGTCAGCGAACGACCTGCTCGCGGCGGTGCAGGCCGCATTCTGAGCACTCCCTCGGACGATACGTACGGAGTCCTGTGCCGCAGACCCGTGCTCGACCCGACACCGCCGCCAATTCCGGAACCACGTCACGGCGAGCGGCCCCACGTCGCGTCGCTCCGGCTATCGAGGGTTCTCGGCGGCTGTGGCGACGTGCTCCGACATCGCCGCGGCCCACGACGCACCCTCTTGTTCGAATCGTCGTGCCAGCACTCGCCAACGGCCGGGATCGAGGGGGTCGACGACGAGAGCCTGTGTAGGCGACAGGTGTGCCAGCACAGCCTGCGGCGGATTCAGCAGTGTGGCGGTGCGCCATCCGGGATACCGCCAGGACGGCGGCAGCTCACCGTCATGCTCCAGCAGCAACCGTGGCACCACCATTCGCTCGTGCGCGAATCGGTCGCCGGTGCTGTCGCCCTTACGACGGAACACCTCCGCCTGCGAGCGTTGGTGCGCGACGACTCGGGACATGTCCACTGTGCCGTCGAGCCGCAGCATCGCACAGAGAACGGCGTAGTCGGCGTCGAGTTCGGTGAGTTGACCGTGAACGGCACGTGCTCCGAGCGGAATACGATCGGAAATCCATTGCAGCACATACAGTGTGCACTGAATGACGCCAACCGCCCGGGTCAGGGCAATGAACCACGCGTCGATATCGGAGGCCCCGCGCGCATCCGCCAGTCGCAACCATGGACGCTCGATGAGGCCGGTCAGTGCCGCAGACGCCGATCTGGAGACGCGGGCGGGCCGGTCGGGCTCGGTGAGCGGCGCGTGCGCCCAGTCGTTCATGGTCGCCGGCACCTGACCGTCGAAGTAGCGGCGAGCCAACTCCTCCGGAGTGTCGGTGTCACGTATCGCCCACAGCAGCAGCGTGAGCGCTCGCGCCGCCCCGCGAGCGTCGCGGCACAAGCCGCTCTCCACCATGTCGACGACATAGTCCGTTGCGGTGGTGAGACTTCCGCACTTCCAAGCATGATGCAGCGCGGCTCGCTGTAGGCGCGCCGACTCCAACACATAGCTGTCGCCGTCGGACTGCCGGCTCGACCCCGAGTTCCGGCGCACCTCGGTGTGCGCCTCCCAGCGCACGAAAAGGTCGAGAAGCCAGTCCGACGGCGGGTAGTGCGGGCGCTCGGAAAGGTAGCCACTCAGTTCGACGGCGGATGAACCGCCGACAGCGTGGTGCAGGAACGGTGTCCGCATAGCGGTGAACCGCAGACCGGTCGCCCGCTCGAGGTCCTGGGCGAAGGAATAGACGACACCGTGTCGCGAGCGCCGCACCGACACCCTGTCGGCGGCGTTCGGCGTCACCGCCTCGAACGCACTGACGAGCAATGCCTCTTTCATCAGAAAGGCGAGCACCTCCGCGAGGGTGTCCAGCCCCCGGACACCGCGATCGACCATGAACCCGATCGGGATCATCACAGCACCCCGAGCCCGCCGACCACCCCGACGATGTCACCACCGTTTCGCCGTGCCGCCTGAAATCCCTTGAGCAGCCATTCCCGAATGGGGCGCGCGGTGGTCCGCTCGTACTCCAGACCCGCCTGGGTCCAGTGCACACCGAGAGCGTCCAGGAACTTTCGCGGCTTGGTGTGCTGGGCCATCTCCTCGATATCGGCGAAAACCGTGCGCAGATGGCTGCGGACCGCGTACGAGTTCTCCTGGGGCAGGGGGAGAAACACGCCATCGGTCGATTCGGCGAAGTCGCCGAACACGACCAGCCCCGGTGGGCGCGGCACGCGTCGCCCACCGTCGAACAGCGTGCGCAGCAACTCGTACGATGGATTCACTCCGCGCTGGATCTCTCCCCACCCGCCGGTGACGCTGCCCGAGACCGGAACCACGATCGGCGCGGGCTGGTGCCACGTGAACATGACCAGAATGTCCGGCCCGCTGTCATCGGCGAGCGTGCACCCCTGTACATAGTCGGCGACCGGCCGGTCCGCGACCGGATCGAACGCCAGGAAGCACACGGTCGAGTAGTCCCTGCGCAGCCGCGCCAGGTTCTCCGCCTCCAGCAGACTGGACAGCTGCCTGACATTCCCTCCGTCGAAGCGGGCGTCGGAGGTGGCCTCCTCCAGGATGGCCTGCACCGAGATCACCAGCACAGCGAGAACAGTAGCGATACCGGTGGCTCCGCGCGGTCGTTCGGCCAGCTGGTCGCCAATCGGCCCACCCGATTCGGTGGCCCGGGATCGGGTCACGCTCAGCGGTAAGCCCTGGGACGGAACGATTCTCACTTCCACCGTCTCGATCGGGCGAGGCTCCAGATGACCACGCTGAGGTCTTTCGCGCAGCTTTGCGGGTCCATCGGCCCCTGTTCCGGATGCCGGACCGGCCGAGACTGGGAGGTGCCCGACACCTAGCACGGAGGCAACATCATGAAGGTCGAAGAACTCCTCGCGGCCGCGAAGGACAACGCCACGGTGAAGCGCGTCTACGCCGAACCGGTCGAGCGGGACGGAATCACGGTGATCGCCGCCGCCGCGGTCTCCGGCGGCGCGGGCGGCGGTGGCGGCCACGACAAGGAGGGGCAGGAAGGCTCCGGCGGCGGCTACGGCATCGGAGCCAAACCGGTCGGCGCGTTCGTGCTGCAGGACGGGCAGTTGCGCTGGCAACCTGCCGTCGACGTCAATCGGGTGATCACCGTCGCCGGATTCGTCATCGCCGTCGCGATGATCATCGGTGCGCGCATCGCCAGAGCGCACGAACGGTAAGTGTTCAAGGACGTTCGCCGGGTTGTCGTCCGACGAGACGGCAGCCCGCCGCGTCCGTGATCACTCCGGAGTCGAGTGCGCCGCACCGTGCTACCGTGGCGACGAGTCCACCGTACGAGGTTGTGATGCGAAGCTACAGCGACTATCTGCGTTGGCTGTACCGAACCGGTCGACCGAATTGGTTTGCCCGGGTGCAGAATCGAGCATCGGCGTGGGTGTTCGCGCTCGGCGTCGCCCCGCGCAGGGTAGCCGCGCTCGGCATCGTGGGACGGCGCAGCGGACGGCTCATCTGGTTTCCGATCGTCCTGACCGAGGTCGACGGCGAACGGTATGTGGTGTCGATGCTCGGTCCGAACGTCAACTGGGTGCGCAATCTGGCCGCGGCCCACGGCCGGGCGGTACTGCGCCACGGCCGCCGCGAGGACGTCCGACTGACGGAGGTGGAACCGGCACACAGACCTCCCATCCTGCGGCGCTATGTCCAGATAGCGCCGGGCGCGCGCCCGCACATCCCGGTCGGGCGCGACGCGCCTCTCGCGGACTGGCAGCGCATCGCCGCCGATTACCCGGTCTTCCGGATCACGCGGTAGGACAGCCCGGCGTCATCCGCTCCGCGCCGACTGCGCCGGATCGGGCAGATCCGCGCTCGCAACGAGGTCCTCGGGCCACTCACCCCACACGCCGGTACGCAAGGCACGAGTATGCCCCTCCCCGACAGCGCGCAGCGCAGCCGTCCACGCCGCCGGTTCGACCACCTCGGCAAGGTTCAGGCCCGGTAGCGCAGCGAGTACGGCGCGCAGACTCGGATGCAGCGACTGATGCACTACCGCTCCGCCGCCGTCGGTGACGGTCAAGACGCCGATCGGGACCGCCGACCGTGCCAGCCGCGCCACGACCTCCAGCTCTCCCCCACTCGCCGCACCGAAACGATCGACGACGTCGCCGCAATGCTCGGCCAGCCGCAATCGGATGCACCGGCGAGCGATATCGCACTCACCGGCACCCAGCCGCTCGGTCAACTCGGCCATGGTCGGCGGCCGCGCCGCGGACCATCCCGTGGTCAGTACCTCATCGGCGGCCGCGCCCCACAGCGGCAGCCTGTGCCGCTGGTGGGTTTCCCTGACGAAGTCCTCCCACTCGAAATCCGGCGCGGCCGCCATCCTGCCCAATGCCCCCAGCGCCGATTTCTCCGCATACGCATTGTCGAGCAGCCATCGCGCCCGCGTTCGGACACCGGTCACCGTGCGCTCGCAGAGATCGGCGATATCGTCATCGTCGAGGCCGCGCGCGAGCGCATCGAACAGCAACGCATAGTCCTCGGCGGTCCAGGGTTGGCCTTGGCGGGCTGGGCGGTCGGTGACAGTCATCGAATCCCCTCACATTCGTCGTAGGCATCGCGCCGATTCCGGCGGCGCACAGCACGCCGTATTCCTGTGGTGACCAAAGGAATATGAACGAGATGCCACCACCATCGTCAGCCAGCGCACCGACAAGGGGATCTGTTGCACGGGATAGGTGATAAATCGAGCCACGTCAGGCAGATACGACGGCTCGTGGCGCCCCGGTGGACTATCTTCGCCCCACCCGACCAACACACGTGATCGCTGCGCAGTTGGAGTGTTCACACGAGAGAAAGGTTGGATCGCTGTGTCCGCTCCGAGGCTGCGCAAGGGACAGCATCAGCCGTTGCCACCGCATACATCACCAGCGATGCGACCACCGAAACGGCCCTGTTCTGCGGCGAGGTCTACCGCCATGGCGACGAATGGAAGATCCGGCCGGTCGGGCAGGGATTGGACTCCGGGCTCGCTTGTCTGGCAACGGATTTCAGCGTGAACGTCGACGAAGACTTCGACCACGAGCGTGTCGACGAGACCGTGCGACACGAGGCCGGTGATCGATACCGGCTGTGGACCCAGGCCAGGACATTCTGCGAATACGAACTCACCATCGAGCCCCCGTTTCTGCCGGCCCTTCGTAGCCCGTTCCCACAGGACTTCCTGACCGACGGCGACGAGCTGCGACCGATCGTCGAGCTCGTCCCCGAGCCCGGCGGCGACCGAGGCGAATGGGCGGTATCGGTTCGGGCGGGCGGCCGCACGGTCGCGTACCTGAACGACGAGGATGCTCCGCGTTGGGCATCACCGACGACGCGGAGCAGAACCTGCCGTTCGGCGACTACGCCGAATGGTCGGACATCGCCGCCAGCGGTCAACACCTGCAACTGGCCACCGCGTGGGCTCCCCTCTCCTGACACTGTGGTGCTCCCGACAAGTGCGTCTTAGCCAGGGCAGACTCGACGCGTATCTGTGACTGAAGTAGCGTTCGATCTCATTTCTGGGGCGAATCCGCCCGAGAATCGGACTGCGAAACCCGCATAGACACCCGTTCCTCCCGTCCGAGACCTCTCGAGCCGACAATCGCGCCCCGCGCTCGGTCCGGCTTGCCCGTTCCATCGATCGTCCCGCTCCGCCCCGAAGTACGTGATCGCTCGTCGTTCCATGGCGTCGGTCACGTCGACAGTGACGGACGCATTGCGACCAGATCGCTGCTGAGGGCGCTCGATTGGAAGCCCGGGGACAGGTTCGATTGTCGCCTCCACACGGGGCTGCTCATCATCTCCCCCGGAGAACACCCACGCATCCATATCCGCCGCGACGGCAATATCCGCATCCCTGCCGCGATTCGCCGAGTCAGTGGGATTCGCCCGGGCGATCGCGTACTCCTGACCGCAGTCGTTCCTCACAACCAACTCGTCATCTTTCCTGCTTCGGTGCTCGACGCATTGGTGATACAGCGCATTACCGACGGCCGAACCGGAGGTCAGCGATGACCAATCCGGCACCCACGTCCGACATCGGCACCGCCATGCTGCTGATCGATCGACTCGGGGTAACCCTCGACGATTTACGCGAAGCGTCGAATAGTCAGCACCGGATACCGACCTTCGCCGAGTACATCACCACCGTATACAACGCGATGCCGGCGACGGTCACTCGCGACATGTATATGAACTATTGGAAGAGGCTCTGGCCGGACAAGCGACTCGACGAACCCACGGTCACCGACTTCAAATCACTCATCGAATCGACTCGTCATCAGCGCCGAATCCGCCGCAACGACCGCGGCGGCCGCTACTCCAGCGAGCACTTCTACCATGCGATCCGCTGTCTGTATCGGTTCGCGGTCGATGACAGGTACATCTCCCGAGCCGACGATCCCTCAGCGCGGTTGGAACGGCCCAGGCCGCTGCCGTCCAACCGCCGGGCGCTGCCGAATGATGTACTCGCGGCGATCAACCGCGCGGCAGGCGAGGGCGGAACCGATCCGCATCTCGACAGCCTGTTGATCAGACTCCATACTGAAACAGCGTGCCGACTCGGAGGCGCACTGGCATTGCGCATTCACGACCTTGATCCGACGCAGTCGCTGATCCTTCTCCGAGAAAAGGGCCGGACCGAACGGTGGCAGCCGGTGACACCGACATTGATGGCCGCCCTGCAGAACCACCACGCGGAGCGCATCCAGTGCTTCAATCCGAACAGGCACAAGACCCGCAACGGACGCCTCCTCCGGGAAGACTGCGCCCAATCACTTCTTCGATACCGCGATGGAATGCCGATCACCAAACGCCGGTACGACGTCCTGTGGAAACGCATCGGGCAGCAGGTGCCTGTCGTCGCCACTCATCAGATAACAACCCACTGGCTCCGGCACACCACCCTGCGGTGGGTCGAGCGGAACTACGGCCATTCGGTGGCGAAAGCCTACGCGGGACACACATTTCAGAACACTCTCGGAGCCACGACCACCTACACGCGGGCAGGAATCGAGGAAGTGGCGGCGGCTCTGGTGGCGATGACCGGGGAACCCCACCCGCTTGCCTCCGGCCCCGGACTGATGTGGCACGACGTCGACCAAATTGCACTCGAGATCACTCGATCTTCCGAGTAGCCCGCAGCGAAACAAGCCTGCGGGGTTACCCCCAGTCGGTTCACCAATCCCCGCCGCTTGCACAGGGTCACTGCCGGGGTGCGTACAACGGCGTGGTTTGGTCGCACCGCCGTCAGACAGCCCTCCGCAATGTCGATGGCTGTGGCCGAGACGTATCAGGTGCCAGGTCGAGGTCACCTATCAGCCCAGAGCGATGGTTCGGGTGGCTCCGGTAATGTGCTGGTGATGAGTTCGGGCGGGCGGCGGAACAAAGGGCCTGGGGCGGCGGCGGGGAATCGGGCGGCGATTGTTGCGGCGGCGCGGATTCTGTTC
>NZ_JASCXP010000109.1:0-18375 GCF_030010695.1 Nocardia sp. CC201C | reverse complement strand
GCGGGGGTGGTGGCCGGTTGGGGGGTGTCCGCGACCGGCCCGGCCCGCGGCGATGCGGCGCGGTCGGGTGGCGGGGCGGCCTACGACGTGGACGGGCAGCGGGAGGACGCCCGGCTGGCGGCCGCGCTGACCGCCGCCGCCCTGGGCTACCACCGCCGTGAGCGTCGCCCGCTGCGCTGGGCGCACGCGGACCGCCTCGACCATCCGGTGGAGGAATGGGCCGACACCCCGGGCGTGCTCATCGCCGACTGGGGCACGGTGGACACCAACTGGCACCGCACCGGCCAGCATCCCATGCGCCGCTACCTCACCCTGACCGGACGGCTCGGCACCGGTCACGCTCCCCCGCCCGGCACCCCGGTCGTCACCCTGTACGACCGTGCGACACCGGATATCCCGGCTCGCCCCGGCCGCCGCCCGCTGGCTCGCGCGACCGTGCTGGGCTGTGCGCTGGACGCCAATTTCGACGATGTGGTGCGGGTGGTGGAACTGCTGCCCGCGGGCTGCGAACCCTTCGACGAACTGCCCGCAGCCATCGCCCCGTGCCCGCCCGCGCGTGCGGACCGGCTGGAGGACGCCATCGAGGATGTGGCGCACGATCTGCTGGTGACCCTGCCGGAGGTGCCGCCGACGGCGACCTTCGACCTGCTGTGCCGCCGCCCGCCGCGGCTGCTGTCGGGTGGGGCGCTGCCGGAGGTGTTCGGCGACCATGCCGCCGCCATCACCGCGGCCGTCCTGGATCTCGCGGATTCCTATGTGGCGGTGCAGGGTCCGCCCGGCACCGGCAAGACCGACACCACCGCCCGCACGGTGGAACGCCTGGTGACCCGGTACCGGTGGCGGGTCGGCGTGGTGGCGCGCTCCCATGTGGCGGTGGAACATCTGCTGGACGCGGTGGTCCGGGTCGGGGTGCTGCCGGAACTGGTGGCCAAGGCGGACGCGCAGACGGTGGCCCCGGAGTGGTTGGGCATCGACGCCGACCGCTATGCCCGCTTCCTCGACAATGCCGTCAACGGCTGCGTGGTCGGCGGCCTGCCCGACGATTTCACCGATACCGAACGGATTCCGCGCGACAGCCTGGATCTGCTGGTGATCGCCGACGCCGGTCGTTTCCCCCTGGCCGATACCGTCGCGGTGGCGGTGAGCGCCCGAAACCTGCTGCTGGTGGGCGATCCCGCGCCGCGCGCCGGGCACGGCGCGCATCCGGAACCGGTGGACGAGGCGGTGCTGGGCTGGCTGATCGGACCGCATCGGACGCTGCCCGCCGAGTACGGCTACTTCCTGGACCGCACCTGGCGCATGCATCCGCGCATGTGCGGCCCGGTGTCGCGGCTGCGCTACGACAATCGGCTGCGGGCCAATGAAACCGTCACGCTGGCACGGGAACTCGACGGTGTCGCGCCCGGCATCCGCACCGTGACGGTCGAACATCACGGCAATGCCGCCGAATCCGCCGAGGAGGCCCGCGAAATCGTGCGCCAGGTGCGCACCCTGCTCGGTCTGCCCTGGCATACCGGGGCCGTGACCCGCCGCCTGCATCCGCACGACATCCTGGTGGTCGCGCCGTATCACGCACAGGTGGCCCGGATTCGAACCTCGTTGTCCCGCGCCCGAATCGAGGATGTACTCGTCGGCACCCCGGATCACTTCCAGGGGCGCGAGGCCGCGGTGGTACTGGTCTCCATGACCACCTCGGCCCCCAAGGACGCCCCGCACGGGGTCGCGCCGCTGCTCTCCCGGCACTGGCTGACCAGCGCCATCTCCCGCGCTATGTGGGCGGCGGTCATCGTGCGTTCACCGCTGCTGACCGAGTATCTGCCCAGCGGCACGGCGGAGCTGTCGGATCTGGCGGCGTTCCTGCAGTTGGATCGGGTCTAGCCGAAGCACTTCCCCTCACCGCGGTAGGTGGGCACGGTGGTGCGAATGCCGTTCTCCACCAGGTGAACTTCGGTGAATCGCTCGCAGAGTTCACCGGCCTTGGCATGGCGGAACCAGACGCGGTCGCCGATGCGCAGTCCACCCGCGCCGGTGAGCGGTGTTTGCACCTCACCCGCACCCTCGGTGCCGATCAGCTTCAATCCCAAGGGCCACACCGGCTTCGGCACCCGCGACGCACCCGCCGGGCCGGAGGCGATGTAACCACCGGAGAAGACGGTGGCGATGCCCGGGGCCGGGCGGCGCAGCACGGGCAGGGCGAAGTGCATGGCCGGGCGCCGGGCCAGATTGCGGTAGCCGTCGAAGAGGGTGGGCAGGTAGAGCCCGGAACCGGCGGTCACCTCGGTGACGTCCGGGTCGGTGATGCTCACTTCGATGGAGCCGGTGCCGCCGCTGTTGACGATCTCGAGTTCACCGACCTCGGCGCGCACCGCCTCCAGCACCGGGCGGCGACGCCGCAGGATTTCCGCCGCGGACATCTTCTTCACCAGGCGCACAGCGGGATTCGTGTCGGGCAGGCCGGCGATCTGCGCCTCGTAGGTCATCACGCCGACCACGTCGAAGCCGCGCCGGACGGCCGCGGCGGCCAGGGCGGCGGCCTGCTCCGGGGTGCGGATGGGCGAGCGCCGCACTCCCAGGTGCAGCGGGCCGATCCGCAGCGAGGCGTCCACGTCGAGGCAGACGCGTGGGTGCACGTGCTCGGTGCCGACGGCGGCGCGAATGAAGTCCAGCTGATCGACATCGTCGACCATGAGGGTGATGGCCGCGCGCAGCGCGTCGTCGGCGGCCAGTTCGGCCAGGGCGGCGCGGTCGGCGGTGGGGTACCCGAGCAGGATGTCGCGGGCGCCCTCGCGCACCAGCCAGATGGCCTCGCGCAGGGAGTAGCCCATGATGCCGGCGAAGCCGCCGTCGGCGGTGAGGTCCTTGCCGAGCACTTCCTCCAGCACGGCCCGGCACCGCACCGACTTGCTCGCCACCCGGATCGGTACGCCGTTGGCCCGGCGTACCAGGTCGTTCGCATTGGCCCGCAGGGCGGCGAGGTCGACGGCGGCCAGCGGCGGATCCAGATCGGCGGTGGCCGCGTGCAGCCCGCTGATCAGCGACGAATCGGTCACACAGGCCACTCAACCACGAAACTGGTCATCCGTCCAGCATTCTGGACGTGCCGAACCCGCTCACTCCTGGATTGTCCGGCCGACGCGCCCGCTGCCACCGGGCGCATCACTTCGGATCAACCGCGATCGAGCGCCTTGGTCGACAGGCTCGAGACCAGGTCGTCCAGCACCACCAGGGCGGTTTCGTCATCGCAGTCGGCCAGCCAGCGCAACACGATGCCCTGCATGACCGCGACCAGGTAGGCGGCGATGGCATCGACCGGCTCCAGCCACTCGGTGCCCGAACGCTCGGCGCACAGATGCAGGAAGGACACGACATCGGCGTCCATCTGCCGGTACATGGCCGACGCCACCGGATCCGGCGTGCAGACCGACTGGTTCTCCCAGCGACGGCGCAACACCGCCAGGGTGGATTCGTACGCCTCGATCTGCCGGTCCGGCGTGGCCTTGATGATCGGCCACAGCGCGCTGATCCCGGCGTGCAGCAGTACGCGCAGCGCCCGGGTACCGGTGAAATCGAGCGAGGCGGCGGCCTTCTCGATCGACTCGGTCATGGCGGGCCGCACTCCGATGTGAATTGTTTCTCCAGCGCTCAACGACGACTCCCTCAGCGAAAGAACTCGCGCACTTCGCACTGCGCGGCTCGCTCAGCGGGTTGCCAGATCGACACTGATCCCCCCAAGGCTTCCACCCCGGATGCAACCGCTCAACGGGTACCGATGGTAAAGGTTTTTCTGGGTGCTCGACCAGCTTTGATAGCCATTTTCGTACCTGAAGACGGTTTTGTTACCTAATCGGAACAGTGACGCGATCGAACGGGAATGTTCGGAATTAGGCTGGCGACCTGGGAACCGCCGACTTTGGCGACCGAACGGTATTTTATGGATTCGATTCCGGACAATGCCACATACTGTGCCATATGACACAGGTGTAAGCCGTAAAGCCCCCTGGTCGTAGCACGAATTCGTCCCATCGATCCGACATCGACACCCACGGTATACCGCCGTACCGATAGCCTGGGTCGGTGACTTCAGCGGGCTCCGATCAGTTCCTCATCCCCGGTACCTTCAACTACCGCGACGTCGCGGGCGCGCGCACCGGAGGCGGCGCGAAGGTCCGCTCGGGGATCCTCATGCGGTCGGCCGAACTCAGCCGCCTCGACGGCGACGGCCACGCCACCCTGCTCGAACTCGGCGTCACCGACGTGCACGACCTGCGCGGCCACGCCGAGATCGACTACATCGGTCACGACTCGCTACCCGAGGGCGTGCGGCTCAACGTCACCCCGTTCGATCCGCGCATGGGCGAGGCCCCGCCGCACGAGGCCCGCCGCCACAGCACCGCGTCCGCGCACATGCTCGAGGTCTACCGCCGGTTCCCCGCCCTGCCCGAAGCGCACACCGCCATCGCCGCCCTGGCCGACTCGATCCTGGCGGGCACCGCGCTGGTGCACTGCGCGGCGGGCAAGGACCGAACCGGCTGGGCCGTCGCCACCGTACTGCGCGCCGTCGACGTCACCGAGGACGACGTCTTCGCCGACTACCTGCGCAGCAATGACGCCGTCCCCACCCTGCGCGCGATCATCGCCGCCGGCAGCGACGAGGAGCTCTCCGACGATCTGCTCGGCGTACGCGCCGACTACCTCGCCGCGGGCACCGCCTCCATGGTGGAGATGTACGGCGGCATCGACGGCTACCTCGTCGAGATCGGCATCACCCCCGATCACCGCGAGGCCCTGCGCGCCCGCCTGCTGGAGTGAGCTCGCCCGCCAGGACTCGAACCTGGACAGCGAGAACCAAAATCTCGCGTGCTGCCGATTACACCACGGGCGAAAGCTGGTGCGGGAGATCGATCCTCGCCGATCCGGACGGTCCCCGACAAACGATTATCGGCGACCACCGCGCGTCAGCGCCGAGCACGGATGCGGAGTCCACGCCCCGTCGCCGAGCGTCGAACTCGTTTCCGGTGCGCGCCACCCCCGTTCGAGCCCCGGGTTCCCTGGTGACGGCGGCACCGGGCAACGGCGAGCCCAGGTGGAATGGCGAGACCGCGCCGCCGCCGACGCCGCGGCGGCCGGAATCGGCGCGGTGCCCGAATGACGGCACCGGGCAACGGCCATCCCGGGCAACGGCGATCCGGGAAAGACGGCGGCACCGGGCGGTTTGCGTCGGCGGCAACCGGCGATGAGAGAGCGGAACGCGCCGCCTACCGGTCGGCGCGGCGGACGAGGCCGTCGGCGTCGATGCTGACCTGATTCCCGGTGTGGAACCAGGTTCCGGTGAAACGGGATTCGGTGGTCTGCGGGTCGTTCCAGTAGCGCCGGGTGACATTGGGGCCGCGGCAGAGGAGTTCGCCGTGGCCGGTGTCGGCGCGCGGACCCCAGAGCGCGAGTTCGGTTCCGCCGAAGGCGAATCCGAGCGCGTCGCGGGTGGCGGTGTCGTCGCGGGCCAAGCCGATGCCGCTGGTCTCCGTCGCACCCCACACCGACCACTGGCGGGCCTCGGGGAAGATAGCGCGCAGGGCGGCGGCGACCGTATCGGCGGTCCCGGGTTCGGCGGCGGCGAGTTCGGCGCGATGGCCGGCGCTGCACACCCGCCCGACCCGGTCCAGGCGCAGTCCCGCCAGTTCGGGCACCAGTCCGGCGAACACCCGCGGCGTGGCCGAGACCATGTCGATGCGTTCGGATACCAGCGCTGCCGCGACCGCCTCCGGATCGGGGGCCAACACCACGGTGCCGCCCACCGCGAAGGTCGGCAGCAACTGGTCCACGCAGCCGCTGGCATGGGACAGCGGCAGCAGCAGCAGATTTCGCAGCCCGTCGATGGGCAGTTCCAGCGCACCCACCACGGAGCGGATGGCCGAGAGCAGATTCTCGTTGGTCAGCTCCACCCCCTTGGGGTCCGCGCCGTGGGCGGGGCTGGTGTAGCAGAGCAGGGCCAACTCGGTCAGCGAGGCGCCGTCGTCGATGAACGCCGCACCGTCGGGCAACGCCTCACGGAATCCGGCCGCACTGCCGCCGCCGTCCAGGATGTAGTCCGCGCAGCTGTCGTGGATCACCCGCTCCGCCAGCGCATCCGGGAGGCCCTCGTGTACCAGCACCGGCACCGCACCGGAGAGCAGCGCCCCCAGGAACGCCTGCACCCAGCGCACCCCGACCGGCATGCGCACCGCCACCCGGTCGCCGTAGCCGATGCCGTGCTCCTGCAATCCGCCCGCGATACGGGAGGCCGAGTACCACAGCTCGCGGTAGGTGAGGCGGGGGCCGCCGATCTCGACCACCGCCTCCCGTGCCGCGAAGGTGTGCACCTGGATGTCCAGCAGCTCGGTGAGCGCCGGATTCAGGTTGCCGTACCGCAGCACGCCGTCGGCACCGCGCGCAAGGGGGTTGTCGCTCCGGGCTTTTCGCGATTCGCACGACGCCTGGGGATATTCGACCAGTAACTGCGACATCCGTCCCTCCGAGTGCCTCCGAGCCATCAGGCACCAGTGACTATATGATGCACGTCACATTCTAGGGTGGATTGTCGGCAAACGTCTTTCAGCCGTCACCCGGCTGAAACCGACTCACTGACCGGTATAGGTGGCCTTACCTGGGCCGACCTCGAGGAAGCTGCGCACCGCGCCCTGCAGATCGGCGGTGTCGAACAGCGCGCCGGAGACGGCCGGGGTCACCGAATCGGCGTGGGCGACACCGCCGGAGCGCCACGCCTCGATGATCTGCTTGGTGGCGGCGTGCGCCTTGGTGGGACCGTCGGCGAGGCGGGCCAGCAGCGCGCGGGCGGCGGTGTCGACGTCGTCGTGGACGGCGTTGACCACACCCCAGTCGGCCATGGTGGCGGCGTCGTAGAGGTCGCCGGTCATGACGAATTCGCGGGCGCGGCCGGATCCGGCCCGCTCGGCCAGCCGCTGCGGGCCGCCCATGGACGGGGTCAGCCCGACCACTGTCTCCACCAAGCCGAACGTGGCCTTGGGCGCGGCCAGAATGACATCGCAGGCCAGCGCGACCTCGAAGGCGGCGGTCAGGGTGAGGCCGTGCGCGGCGAATACGACCGGGCAGGGCAGCGCCTCCACCGGGTGGATGATGCGCGCGAACAGGGTCCGCCACAGTTCCGCACCCTGATCGGGGGTGAGGCCGTCGAAGATGTGCACGTCCACGCCGCCCGACACCAGCTTGCCCTCGGCGCGTAGCAGAAGCGCCCGCGGCGGGGTGGCCGACAGCTCGGCGATATCGGCCGCCAGAGCCTCCATCAGCGCCTTGTCGAAGAGGTTCAGCGGCGGATGCGCGATGGTGATGACGGCGGCCCGCGCGCCACCCTCGGTGGTGACGTATTCGAGACGGGTCGGCTTGGTGTCGGTCATGAGGGCGAATCTAGGCGCTGGCGCGACCGGGCGACAGCCCTGCCCACCGACGGAGTCACGCCCTACTGGGAGCGCGCGCCTTCTGACAGACTGGCCGGGTGACTACTTCGGCTTCGGACACTTCGCAGCGCGGCAGCTACGTCGAACCCGGCGAGTTCACGCGGGACGCCAACTACATCACCACCCGGATCACCGCCGACGGGCGCGACGGCTACCCGGTGGAGCCCGGCCGCTACCGACTGGTCGCGGCGCGCGCCTGCCCGTGGGCCAATCGCACGCTCATCGTGCGGCGACTGCTCGGCCTGGAACCGGTGCTGTCGCTGGGCCTTTGCGGGCCCACACACGACAAGCGCAGCTGGACCTTCGATCTCGACCCGGGCGGCGTGGATCCCGTACTGGGCATCCACTTCCTGGCCGATGCGTACTTCGCGCGCTTCCCCGACTACCCGCGCGGCATCACCGTCCCCGCCGTCGTGGACGAACGCACCGGGCAGGTCGTCACCAACGACTACGCCCGGATGACACTCGACTTCGCCACGGAGTGGACCGAACACCACCGCGCGGGCGCGCCGCGGCTGTATCCGGAGGAGCTGCGCGCCGAGATCGACTCGGTGAACCGGCGGGTCTACACCGAGGTCAACAACGGCGTCTACCGCTGCGGATTCGCGGGCTCCCAGGACGCCTACGACGCCGCCTACGATCGGCTGTTCACGGCGCTGGACTGGCTCTCCGAACGGCTCGCCGGGCAGCGCTACCTGGTGGGCGAGACCATCACCGAGGCCGATGTGCGGCTGTTCACCACGCTGGTGCGATTCGACGCCGTGTACCACGGGCACTTCAAATGCAATCGCGAGAAGCTGACCGAACTGCCGGTGCTGTGGGCCTACGCCCGCGACCTGTTTCAGACGCCCGGCTTCGGGGACACCGTCGACTTCACGCAGATCAAACAGCACTACTACATCGTCCACCGGGACATAAACCCGACGGGGATCGTGCCCAAGGGGCCGGAACTGTCGAATTGGCTCACCCCGCACGGACGGGAAGCGCTGGGCGGCAATCCGTTCGGCGACGGCACCCCACCCCCGCCGCCGGTGGAGGCCGAGCGCGTACCGGCCGAGCACGGGGCGTAGCGGGACGCGTGGAGGCGCAACCCGCCACGGGTGAACGGCAGTGACCTCCGCCCGCCGTGAGTGGAAGGAAATCCACCTCCCGGACGGCAGCGGCGCACTCCATCTCCCGAGCGCGCGGGATGCGTCACATTCGGCTGTCCGGCGGGTCCTGACCTCGCGGGCGCGAAAGACAGCCCGCCCCAGCACCGGTGGGTCGCGGTTCCGTTACCGGTGTCGGGTGCGGCGGCGCGCCGTCAGGACTCTCCGTGCCCCCTGTAGGTGCCGAAACTCCAGTACACACCCTCGGGATCGCGGACGGTGAAGCCGCGGGACTCGTAGCCCTCCTCCTCCCGCAGCTCCCGGGTGACCCTCGCCCCGGCCGCGCGGGCGCGGTCGTGCAGGGCGTCCACGTCGTCGAGGGCGATGTATACGCAGCCCGCGCCGGGCGGCAGCTCCCTGGCGGCCATATCATCCCGCCAGGAGCCGAGCATGACCCCGCCACCGCCGGGCCACGCCAGCTCGGCGTGGTACACCCTCTCTCCCTCGGCGTAGCAGGCGCGGGTCTCGAATCCGAAGGCCCGCTCCAGGAAGTCGATGGCGGCGCGGGCGTCACGGTAGGTCAGGCACGGCCAGATCGCCGTGCCGGTGGGCGCGGTGGGCGTCGACGCGACGGAGGTCGGTACAGCGGTGGTCGATTCTGCGGCGGTCGATTCAGCGGTGGTCGATTCAGCGGCGGTCGATTCAGTCATGGGACGAGGATCCCGCCGCGTACGGGAGCTGGTCTTGGACGAATGGGAACACCTCGCGCTCCCGCCACACCGACGGCGGCAGACCGGCGAATTCGCGCCATTCCCGGGCCATATGCGCCTGGTCGTAGTACCCGGCGCGGGTGGCGACCTCCGCGAGCGCGGGCACGTCCGGCAACCGCAGCAGTCGGTGCGAGCGCTCGAAGCGGGCGATGCGGGCGGCGTCCTTCGGCGAGATGCCGAATTCGGCGGTGAACCGATTGACCAGATGCCTGCGGCTCCACCCGATATCGGCGGCCACGTCGCCGACCCGCACCCAGGGGCAGGGCCCCGAGAGCAGATCCCAGGCCCGCGTGAGCTCGTCGGCCCAGGGCACCGGGCGCACCTCGCGCAGCAGGATGTCGTCCAGCACGGCGAACCGCTCCGACCAGGCGGTCGTCGCCGAAACCCGGTCCCGCAACTCCACCGCCCGCGCGCCCAGCAGGTCACCGAGATCCACCACCCACGAACCCAGCGCCGCGGTGGGAACACCCAGCAGTGCGCGTGCCCCGCGCGGGGTCAAACCCAACTGGATGCCGTGCTGGAAACCATCGTGCGCGACCAGGGCCGGGCGCACCGTCAATCCGCTGGCCAACATGTCCCAGCGCCCGCCCGCCTGCTCCGGATGCGAGGACACCGGCACGTCCACCGGTTCGTCGATGGTGACCAGCACGGTCAGCGTGGTCGCGGGCATGCCCACATGCGTCCCCGGCGCGAAGCCGCGCAACAGGTAGCCCTCGTAGGAGAGGACATACGGTCGCAGACGCGGATCGGGCAGGCCCCGAGCGCCCTCGGACACTCCGGTCACCTGATCACGGTAAGCCCGCGCACCGACAGCCACCACCCCGCCGCGCGAAGCTCCCGGGGTCCATCACCACTACCGCAACATCCGCGAGCCGCTCCCGGCCACAGCGAGCGTCACGGTCCACCGCCACCACCAGCGTGCGGTGCGGCACCTGCTGCCAGGCCCGAAGCCTCGGGTCCACCGAACCCAGCTCGCGGACATCGCCAGCGCACCCAACACCAAGCCTCGGGTCCACCGAACCCGGCTCGCGGACATCGCCAGCGCACCCAACACCAAGCCTCGGGTCCACCGAACCCAGCTCGCGGACATCGCCAGCGCACCCAACACCAAGCCTCGGGTCCACCGAACCCAGCTCGCGGACATCGCCAGCGCACCCAACACCAAGGCTCACGGCCCCGGCGCGTGCGGGCCACCGGCACCAAGCCTCGCAGTCCACCGCGGCCCACACGGGGTGCGTCACCGCCCGGCTCGCACGGAGCGTCGCGTCCGCCACGCGGCGCGGGCGAGCGGGAGGCCGCATTCTGGGTATTGCACAGGTGTCCGCCGGTACGGCGGCGGCCGCTCGCCCGGGTACAGCCGGTGATCGATCCGGAACCGCCGTACATCGCGGATCGTTGTCTTCGTGCCATAGAGTTCTGGTCAGCGGACCGGAGGAGAGGGGTGTTGTCGATGTTCAAGGGCGGACTGGAGAAGACGGTCGTCTCGCTGCTCGACAACGGATCACAGGTGCAGGCGCCTGCCGTCGCCAAGTACGTGGAACGGCTGCGCAAGGCCCATCCGGACGAATCCCCGGCGCAGATCATCACGCGACTGGAGAAGCTGTACCTGACCACGGTGACCGGCAGCGGCACCGCCGTCGGCGCGGCCGCCGCGGTGCCCGGCGTCGGGACCGTCGCCTCGGTGGCGGCCATCTCCGCGGAGACCGCGTTCTTCCTGGAGGCCTCCGCGGTGTTCACCCTCGCCGTCGCCGCGGTGCACGGTGTCGCACCCGAGGACAAGGAGCGCCGCCGCGCGCTGGTGCTCGCCGTGGTGCTCGGCGAGAGCGGTATGGAGATCGTGCAGAAGAGCGTCGGTCACTCCGCCAAGAACTGGGGCACCCTGCTGGCCAACAAGATTCCCGGCATCAGCAGCATGAACGATTCGCTGCTCAAGCGATTCCTGGTGCAGTTCATCACCAAACGCAGCGCGCTCATGTTCGGCAAGGTGCTGCCCGCCGGAATCGGCGCCGCCGTCGGCGGTTTCGGTAACCGGGCGCTGGGCCATCGGCTCATCGACAACTCCCGGCAGGCGTTCGGCACCCCGCCGCGCACCTGGCCGCAACCACACGTCATCGACGCCGACCCGCTGCCCGCCCTGGACGCGGCAGACAAGCAGGCGCGATGAGCCCGGCGCGGCCGCTCGCCTTCGCCGTCGCGGGCCTGCACAAGACCTTCGATACCGCGCCCGTGGTCCGCGATGTGAGTTTCGTGGTGCCGGCCGGAACCGTCGCCGCACTCGTCGGCCCGCCGGGGGCCGGCAAATCCACCGTGCTGCGCATGCTGCTCGGCCTGCTGCCACCCACCTCCGGCACCGTGAACATCGGCGGCCCCGGTCCGGGCGTGCGTCCGGGACGGCGCGCGGTGGGCGCCGCGCTCATCCCGCGCGGACTGCACCCCGCCCGCACCGCCCGCGATCAGCTGCGGGTATTCGCCGGTGCCGCAGGGGTTTCCGATGCTCGGGTGGACGAACTGCTCGCCCTGGTGCGCCTGGACACCGTGGGCGGTCAGCGCATCCAGTCCTACACACCGGGTATGAGCACCCGGCTGGCCCTGGCCGCCGCACTCCTCGGCGATCCGCCGCTGCTGGTGCTCGACGAGCCGACCCTGGGCCTGGACCCCGTGGAGACGGCATGGCTCACCGAGTTCCTGCGGGCACACGCCCGACGCGGCGGCACCGTCGTGCTCACCGCGCGCACCCTCAGCGCGGCGCTGCCGATGGCCGACGAGTTGATCGTGCTGGACCGTGGGGCCATCGCCTACCAGGGCAGTCCGGCGCGACTGCGCCGCAGCCACCCGGACCGGCTGCTGGTCAAGTCCTCCAGCCAGATCGCGCTGGCCACCACACTCGCCGCCCACGGCTTCACGGACGCGGTGATGCGGCCGGACGGTCGGCTCGCCGTCGCCGAGGTGACCCTCGCCCAGTTGGAGACGGCCGCCGCGGCGGCGCGGGTGCAGCTCACCGAGGTCAGTGCCGAACACGTCCACCCGGATCAGGTGCTCGCCACCCTCACCCGGGGCACGCCCGCTCCCCCGTCTCCGGCGTTGTACGCGATGCCGCGGTGACAACCGCCGTGCCGCACAGGTTTCCGACCGGAAGGTAGTCGATGATCCGCACCGTGCCGCCCGCCGTGCTCCAGGCGGGTACCTCCGAGGTCCGCAAGGTCACCTCGCTGCGTATGAACCGGACCATGGCCGGGGCGCTGGTGCTGGTCGGAGCGATCGTGTTCACCGTCGCCGGGCTCACGGTGGAGACCGCCATCGCCAGCGACGGCATCTCGCACACCATGGCGGCCGGGTCGGCGCTGCTCGCCGTGGGGGCGACGCTGGCGGCGGCCATCGTGCTGGCCGGAATATTCGGCGCGGTCGGTTCCGGGGCCGAGTACCGGCACCACACGCTGCCGGTGAGCGCGCTGCTCACCCCGGACCGCAATCTGTTGTTCGGCTCCAAATTGGCTGTGACAGCGGCCTTCGCGGTCGGCACGGTGCTGCTCACCGAGGTGCTCGGCCTCGGGGCCTTCCTGCTGTTCGGCAGCGAGCGGCTGCAATTGCACGCCTGGTTCTTCGGACTGCTCGGCGGCGTGCTGCTGAGCGCGCTGTGCTGGGCGCTGCTGGGTGCGGCACTGGGGTACCTGCTGCGCTCACCCGTCCGAGCCGTCGCGGTCATCGTCGGGTGGACGGTGCTGGAACCGCTGGTGTGGGTGGTCTCGCAGGGGGTGGGCATTCCGGGCTTCGCCACCGTGCTGCCGGTCTCGGCCACCCTCGCCACCGCCACCGCGGGCGCGTTCGCCGATGCCGCGTTCATCGCGCACACCCCGGCGGCCATCGTGGTGCTGCTGCTGTGGACCGTCGGCACGGTGACCGCGGCCTGGTGGTTCCTCCGGGTGCGCGACCTCTAGTCGGTGACGATCGAAAGCCGCTGCCACACGGTGTGATCCGTGGCGGGCCACCCGGAGTGTCGGTCCCGTACACGGCGATCTCGGCGGCCGAGTCCAGCGGGCGGGTCACCGCGCGCAGTTCCCGCCCACCGCGGCACCCGAAACCAGCCAGCGGACTTGGCGGAACACCCGGCCCGGCAAGCCGGCCATCCGCCGGAAGCCGAGCACCGCTCCGCGGAACGCGGCTGAGCGCTCCGGGCGGGGACGAACAGAACGGCGTGATCGAAGCGCTGAATCGGCGGGGCGGCTCCGACCGGCACTGCGCACAAGCGGGCGTCCCGATCCGGCGGGAACAAAATCACGTCGGTGCGGGTAGATACCGTCGATACGGATGACTGCGATCCAGACCGATGAGCCGACGAACCGACCGGCGGCGGGCGCCGCGCACGGTGGGTGGATTCGGCGCTTGTGGGCGCGCTGCCGGGAGCATCCGTGGGTGCTGCTCGGCATCACCGCGGCCCTGCTCGCGGGGGCCGTCGTCGAGGTGACCGGGCCGCTGCTGGCCAAACGCGCCTTGGACGGGGCGACGGCGGGCGATACCGCGATCATCGGGGTGATGGCCGGATTCATGGCCGCGCTGGCGGTGGGGCGGTTCGCGGCCACCTTCACCCGGCGCTGGCTGGCGGGGCGGTTGGCGCTGGACGTGCAGCACGAACTGCGACTGGATCTGCTGGCGGCACTGCAGCGGCTGGACGGGCGGGGGCAGGACGCGCTGCGGACCGGGCAGGTGGTCTCACGCTCGATCACCGATCTGCAACTCGTGCAGGGACTGCTGGCCATGGCGCCCTGGTCGACCATGGCGGCCCTGCAATTCGTGCTGGCGGCCGCGGTGATGCTGTGGCTGTCGCCGCCGCTGGCCCTGACCGCACTGCTGGTGGTGCCCGCCATCGCCGTGGTGGTGTATCGGATTCGGCCGCGGCTGTACGCGGCCACCTGGTCGGCGCAGCAGCGGGCGGCCGATCTCGCCCAGCATGTGGAGGAGACCGTCACCGGAGTCCGGGTGGTGAAGGGCTTCGGGCAGGAATCCCGCATGGTCGGCGTGCTCGAGGGGCACGGCAGGCGGCTGTTCGCCGAGCGCATGCGGGCGGCGCGACTCGATGCCCGATTCGCGCCGACGCTGGCGGCCATCCCGCAGGCCGGGCTGGTCGGCGTGATCGCGGTCGGCGGGCTGCTGGCGCTGCGTGGATCGATCGGGGTCGGCACCTTCCTGGCGTTCACGGCCTATGTGGCGACCATGACCGCGGCGGCCCGCACCATCTCCTCGGTGCTGGTGATGGCGCAGCTGACCCGCGCCGCCGCCGAGCGTGTGCACCAGGTGATCGACAGCGCCCCGCACCGGACCGATCCGGAGCATCCGGTCGCCCTGCCCAGCGGGCCGCTCGGCATCGAGATCGACGGGCTGGGCTTCGGATTCGATCGGGAGCAGCCCATCCTGCGCGATTTCACGCTGACGGTGGAACCGGGTGAGACGGTGGCGATCATCGGTCCCGCCGGATCGGGAAAGTCCACCCTCGCGCTGCTGCTGCCCCGCTTCTACCCGCCCGACGCCGGTCGAATCATGCTGCGCGGCGGTGACTCCCGGGCCGATCTCGCCCAACTGCGGGCCGCCGACCTGCGTTCGGCCATCGGGGTGGTGTTCGACGAGCCGTTCCTGTTCTCCGACACCATCACCGCCAATATCGCCCTCGGCCGACCCGACGCCACCGCCGCCGAGATCCGTGCCGCCGCCGCGATGGCCGCGGCCGACGAATTCATCGAGGCGCTGCCGCAGGGCTACGACACCGTGGTGGGCGAGCGCGGACTCACCCTCTCCGGCGGTCAGCGCCAGCGCATCGCCCTGGCCCGCGCCCTGCTCACCGATCCGCGCATCCTGGTTCTCGACGACGCCACCTCCGCCGTCGACGCCGTCACCGAGGCCGCCATCTTCGACGCCCTCCCCCACCGCGCGGGCCGCACCACCGTCATCCTCGCCCACCGCGAATCCACCCTGGCCCGCGCCGACCGCGTCATCCGCCTCCCCGGCCCGGACCTCACCGTGCCGACCACCGACCCACGCAACCTCACCGCGCCGACCGCCGACCCACGCAACCTCACCAGCCCGACCACCGACCCGCGCAACCTCACCGTGCCTCTCGCCGACGCGCGCGATCTCACCCGGCCGCCCGATCCGGCGACCATCGACACCGCGCGCACGCCCGGTACGACCGCGCCGTCAGGAATAGTCGCGGAACGTCATCAGGAACCCGGCAACGGCCACCATGAACAGCGTCGCGAACCCGAGCACCCGCAACCACACGACCGACCAGTCGCGCACCCACAGCCCGGCGAGCATGACGAACAGCAGCATGAGCACCCCGTAAAACGGGGTCCGCTGGGGATGTCGTCCCATACCTCCGGCGTACTCCCCGCACCGCCCGCCCGCCAGCACACCCGGTCGGACCACCGATCAACAGGCAGCGGCCCCGACACCGACGCCCGGGCGAGCACCGAACCACCCCACTGCGACCCCGCCGCAAGCAACGAACAGCCGCCAAACGACGAGGCGGTCACCCACCACGAGCCCGTACCCGCGACCGATCACCGACCGGTCACCACGACCAAGCAACCGCACACCGAACGCCGAGCACACGGCGGGTCCCCGTACGGCGAATCCGCACCGGCATCGGATCCACCGGGCGAGCGCGCGAACGTCGACTCCGGCCGCCAATCGCCAAAGGCCACCCCGACGGACAGCGGGCACCACGTGGGGGCCGCCGGTCCGGACGGCAGGCACCAGGCGGACCTCCCAGGCCCGGACAGCAAACACCACCTGGACACCGCAGGCCCGGTCAGCGAATACCACACGGACCCTGCGAGTCCGAGCCGCAAGCGTCACGTGAGCACCGCCGGTCCGGACGGCGGACACGACCCGTACCCCGTCCCTGTGGGGCACGGCACGGCCGGTCCCAGTGAGCTCGATCCGGATACGCCGCCGGAGGTGCGGCGGTCGCTGCGGAAGCTGGCACCGGCCACCGAGCTGCCCGGGGTGGACGAGCAGGGGTTGCGGGAGCCCGATCCCGGGTTCCGGTTGCGGCGGGCGCTGCGGCCGGTGCGGTGGCTGGTGGCGGCGACCGTGCTGCTGCTCGGACTGGATGCGCTGGTGAGCGTGGGATTCCCGTCTCTCGTGCGATTCGCCATCGACCATGGTGTGAGTGCTGGGAACGGCGCGGCGCTGGGATGGGCCGCCGGGAGCGGCGCGGTGCTGGTCGCGGTCGGGTGGGTGGTGGCCTCGGCGGCGCTGCTGTGGGGGTCGCGGGCCGGGGAGCGGGTGTTGTACGGGCTGCGGGTGCGCAGTTACGCGCATTTGCAGCGGCTGGGCCAGGACTACTACGAGCGCGAACTGTCCGGTCGGATCATGACCCGGATGACCACCGATATCGACGCGCTGTCGACCTTCCTGCAGACCGGCGTGCCCGAGGTGGTGGTCAGCCTGCTGACCGTGGTGGGCATCGCCGCGGCGCTGCTGCTGATCGACGCACAGCTGGCACTGGTGATCATCGCCGCCATACCGCCGCTGGCCCTGGCCACCTGGCTGTTCCGCCGGGTGTCGAATTCGGCCTACAGCGCGGCGCGCGAGCACGCCGCCACCGTGAACGCCGACTTCCAGGAGAACGTGTCGGGGCTGCGGGTGGTGCAGGCGTACCGGCACGAGCCGCGGGCCGCACGCCGATTCGCCCGGTACTCCGACAACTACCGGGCCAGCCGGATGCGGGCGCAGCGCGCCATCGCGGTGTTCTTCTCCTTCGTCGGCGCGTGGACGGATCTGGCGCTGGCCGCCGTGGTGTTCGCCGGAGCCTGGCAGGTGGCGCGGGGCACCACCACGGCGGGCACGCTGGTGGCGTTCGTGCTGTACCTGGGCCTGCTGTTCGGTCCCATCCACCAGCTGTCCCAGCTCTTCGACGGCTATCAGCAGGCGCGGGTGGGCCTGCGGCGCATCGGCGAACTGTTGCGCACCGAATCCTCCATCGCGCCCGATCCGGAGAACGCGGTCCCGATCGCAGGTGAACTGCGCGGTGAGGTGGTATTCGAGAATGTGCGATTCCGGTATCCGACCGCCTCGACCCCGGCCCTGGACGGGGTGAGTTTCCGCATTCCCGCCGGTGGCAGCCTCGCGCTCGTCGGCGCGACGGGTGCGGGCAAGTCGACGATCGTCAAACTGCTGGCCCGGCTCTACGACCTGCCCCGGGATCCGGATTCCGGCGGCGTCTTCGTCGACGGCGTCGATATCCGGGACTACCGGCTCACCGACTACCGCTCCCGATTGGGCGTGGTGCCGCAGGAAGCTCACCTCTTCACCGGCGACGTGGCGAGCAATATCTCATTTGGCAAACCTTTCGCCACCACCTCACAGATCGCTCGGGCAGCCGATGAAGTGGGAGCGCTCGACACCATCGCGGCGCTGCCGCGCGGGTTCGGGCAGCCGGTCGGCGAACGGGGACGGGGACTGTCGGCGGGCCAGCGGCAGCTCATCGCCCTGGCGCGGGCCGAGCTGGTGCACCCGGATCTGCTGCTGCTCGACGAGGCCACGGCCGTGCTCGACCCGGCGGCCGAGGCATCGGTGCTGGTCGCGAGCCGATCGGTGACGCGCGGGCGGACCGCGATCATTGTCGCGCATCGCCTGGCCACCGCCGCCCAGGCCGATCGGATCGCGGTCGTGGAGCACGGCCGCATCACCGAAATCGGCACCCATGACGAACTGCTGGCCGCCGCGGGCACGTACTCCCGCCTGTGGGCTGCGGCGGGTGCGGAGAAAGGAATATTCTCGGGCGGGGACGAGTCGTCACCAAGGGAGATGTCCACTCGGTGGTAGTCCACGCCCACGGGCGATCGGGCGGGGGCATATCCTCAGTGGGGGCGCATCGGCGCGCATCTTGCCGATTACCCGTGCCGGGCACGTCACAAACGTCGCAGCGCGAAGAACGAAATGAGGCGAACACCTGCTGTGAGCAGCTCAACAGACCAGTTCGGACAGAACCAGTGGCTCGTCGACGAGATGTACCAGAAGTACAAACAGGACCCGTCGTCTGTCGATGAG
>NZ_JASCXP010000108.1:0-18424 GCF_030010695.1 Nocardia sp. CC201C | reverse complement strand
AGCGCCGACCCGGCGCGACTGGCCGCGCCGGCGGACGACGCCGTCCTCCGGAGTGGGCAGACCCGTACCCCGCCGCGCGAAACCGTGACGGCCGCAGCGTGTTCGGACCAGACCACCGGCGGCATGCGGGGATCGAGGATCGACGGCGGTGGTGGGCGCGTGTTCCGTGGTATCGGCGGCGGTCGGCGTGGTCGTGTGGCGGATCACCGTGGCGCCTCCAAGGAGTCGAGCAGGCAGGCGCGGCGCAGGTGGGCGCGGGCGGTGATGGGATCGGCCGCCAGTTCACGCAGGTGCGCGCGGTAGGTCTCGTCCTCGCCGCGCAGCCGCCGCCAGTTGTCGTGGCTGGCGCGTTGTACGTGCTCGACGGCGACCGTGCGCCGCCGGGCGGCCACCGTGTCCAGTTGGGATTCGGTGCCGCCGTCGAGCACATCGGCGAGTGCGGTGGCGAGTTGGACGGCGTCGTGGATGCCGCTGTTCATACCCATGCCACCGAGCGGATTGTTCACATGCGCCGCGTCTCCCATGAGCAGCACCCGGCCGCTGCGGAACGACGGGGCGACGCGCTGGTGTACCCGGTACAGCGAGGCGTGCCGGATGCGCCACGGGCGGCCCAGATCCGCGACGGCCGCCAAACGCTGTGGCAGTCGGGACCATTCGAGGTCGTCATCGGTATCGGCGGGGGTGGGCAGCAGCACCCGCCAGTGCTCGGGAGTGCGCAGTAGCACCAGCCATTCGTCCGGGTCGAAGACGTAGTTGATCGGTGCGAGATCGGGCAGCGCCGCCGCGAGATCCTCGTCGACCGACGCGACCAGGAACCGTTCCGGATAGGTGCTGCCGTCGAAACCGGCCCCGATACCGTGGCGGACCGCCGAATGCGCGCCGTCCGCGCCGATTACCCAGTCGGCGCGCACCGGCCCGCGCGAGGTGTGCAGTACGGCCCCGTCGTCGCTGGCGTACAGGCCGCGCACCTCGTGGCCGAAACGCACGTCGGCGTGCGCGGGCAACGCACCGCGCAGGATGGGCGTGAGTTTGCTCTGCTCGCACTGCACCCGGAACGGGTAGTCGGTGTCGTCGGCGAGCACCCCCAGGTCGAGGGTGGCGATCGGGCCGCCCCCACGCTCCCGGTACTGGAAGGTGGCCGCGATGATGCCTTGGGCCAGCAGCGGTTTCAGCACCCCCAGATCCGCGAGCATCGCCAGGGTGGGCGGATGGAAGGTGGAGGCACGTGATTCGGCGGCCAGGCCGTCGCCCTGTTCGAGCACGGTGACCGCGACGCCACGGCGGGCGAGGGTGAGCGCGGCGGTCAAGCCGACCGGGCCCGCCCCCACCACCACGACGGCGGTCACGACGTGTGGAGAGCGAAGCGGCCCTCGACGCCGACCACCCGGGCTCCGGTGAAGAAACGCAGGGTTTCGGTGGTGCCCTCCTCGCCCAGCCCGGACAGCCCCCAGGCCGGGCGCGGTGTCATGAGGTGCAGGCTCATGATCGACGAGCCGTTGACCTTGACCTCACCGGCGCGTATCCGGTGCGCCACGCTGACGGCCAGCTCCTCGTCGCTGCCGCACACATAGCCCTCCAGTCCGTAGGGGACGGCATTGGCCAGCCGCACCGCTTCCTCGACGGAGTCGTAGGTGACGGTTCCGGCGACCGGTCCGAACACCTCGTCGGTGAGATCGTCGGCGAGCAGCGTGGGCTCCACATAGTTGCCGCCGCCGGGCAGCGTGCCGTAGGCGTGGAACCGGCGTCCGGTCAGCGCCGCCCGCACTCGGTGGGCATGGCGGGAATGGACGAGCGGACCGAATTCCGTCTCAGGATCCAGTGGTGGCCCGATGCGCAAGGCCGCCAAGCGTTTTCCGGTGGCGTCCAGGATCTCGGCCGCACGGTCGGCAGGCAGGATCAACCGGCCCAGCGCCCGGCACCACTGACCGTTGAGGGTGGTGAGCAGTTCGGCCGCCATGCGCGCGGCGGTGTCGAGATCGGCGTCGGGCAGCACCACGAGGGGATTGTTGCCGCCCAGTTCGAGCTGGCACGGTCGCAGCAGGGGAGCCGACACCGTGGCGATGGAGCGGCCCCCGGGCAGCCCGCCGGTGAAGGAGACGGCCTTGACGCGCGGGTCCGCGACCAGTTGCGCACCGGTCGCCGGACCGCCCTGCACCAGCTGGAACATCCCGGCGGGCACATGGTCGGAGATCACCTCGGCCAGTGGAATCGTGCTGTAGGGCGCGAATTCGCTGACCTTCAGAATGACCGGGCACCCCGCCGCCAGGGCGTTGGCCACCTTGTGCGCGGCCATCGGGGCGGGTGCGTTCCACGGCACCAGGCACAGTGCCGGACCCAGCGGCAGCCGCCGCACCCGCACCCCCGCCACGTCGGCTCGCAGCACACCCGCTCGAAGCTGTTCGGCGGCGAGACGGAACGCGCCCGACACGATCATGCCCAGGGGTTCGGTCTGCCGGATCGGCACGCCGGTGGCGCGGGCGTCGAGTTCGGTGATGCGGGGCAGCAGCGGCTCCAGGCCGTCGGCGACGGCGTCGAGCAGGTCCGGGGTGATGGCTCCGGACACGTTGTCCGCCACCGTGAGTGCGCGATCGACACGCTCCGGGGCGGTGGCGACGGCCCGGGCCACCGGGGCTCCGGTGGCCGGATCCTCCAGTGCCAGACCGAGATCCACGCTCGGCGTGCCCCACTCGCCGTCGATCAGATCGAGGATCTCGGGCAGCGCCGCGCTCATCGCGCCGCCTCGGGCGCGGTGGTGAACAGCTCGTTGGCCTCGGCGTCGGTGACGATGCGCGCCACCTCGAGCATGCCCCGCTCGGCCGGGAACGTCATGACCAGTCCCATGGCGAGATCGCGCAGCGCGCGCCCGGCCGGACCGCCCATGGACGCCGCCGAGGTGCCGCCCGCCTTGAGCGCTCCGAGGGCCACCTGGAAGCAGGCTTCGGTGACCGCGCCCTTGCCGAGCCGCCACTGGGTGAACACCTCCGACTTCGGTGTGATCGGCGGCTCCGCGGTCTCGATGCTCAGCTGATAGCGCAGCCACAGGTAGGCGGTGCGCAACTGGCGGGTCATCTCCCCGATCAGTACCTGGTGCACGGGCGAGGAGGCGATGGGCTCCCCGGTGTCGGCGAAGGTCTTGCGTGTGGTCGCGGTCAGGGTCTCGTCGTAGGCGCGCTGCGCGCAGCCGGTGTACACCGCCGCGATGGCGAGTTGATTGCCGACGAAACTGCCTCTGCTCATGGTGAGCATCTTGGTGAACGCGCCCGGAACCGCAAGGGCCTCGTCCTCGGGGATGAACACCTCGTCGAGCCGGATGCCGTTGTTGGCGGTGGCCCGCATACCGAGTCCGTCCCAGGGGGCGCGCATGCTCACCCCGGGTGCGTCGCGCGGTACGAAGAAGGTCGCCAACCCCTCGGCGGTCTCGTAGCCCTCCAGCTTGGCCGAGGTCAGGTAGTAGTCGGCCACCCCGGTCGCGCAGCCGAAGGACTTCTCGCCCTGGAGCATCCAACCGCCCTCCACCTTGCGCGCGGTGGTGGCGATGGTGATGTTGGCCTTGGCGGTCTTCACCGACTCGGAGGCGAAGTTGGCCAGCCACACGCCGTCGGCCATGCGGGTCAGCACCTTCTCGGCGAAGGCGCGCACCACCGGGATCTCCTCGGCGGCGAAGAGTCCGGCGTCGATCGCCTCCAGCGGCAGCAGCCCGCGCGAGGCGCTGGTGTTGTGGAAGAAGTACGCCAGCGCCGTGGACGGGCAGGCCGTGCCCATGGCGAAGGTAGCGGCGGCCAGATCGCGCAGGGTGCCGCCGAGGCCGCCGAACTTCTCCGGCACCACCAGGCCGAGCAGTCCGGCGTCGCGCAGCAGTCCGATATGCGAGGCCGGGAAGGTGGCGGTGCGATCGGCCTCCTCGGCGGCCGCCCGCAGGGCGGGCAGCACGGCGTCGACGCGTTCGGCGCGCTGCCGTTCCGCATCGGTCATATCTTCGACGAGCCGTTGGCCGGTCGGTCGTTCGGCGGTCATCGGGCAATCCCCTCGTGGTAGGTGCGGTCGTGGTAGATCAGCGGGGGTGCGGGCCGGGGCCGGGCCGCGTCCTGGACCAGGCCGAGGACGATGGTGTGGTCCCCGGCCGGGTGGCAGGCGGCGACCGCGCAGTCGAGCCAGGCCACCGCGTCGGTGAGGATCGCCGCTCCGCTGGGTGCGGTATCCCAGTCGCCGAGTGCGAAGCGGGCGGCGGGATCGTCGCTCGCGGTGGCGAAGCGCCGCCCGATCTCCTCGTGATCGTGGCCGAGCACATTGATCGCGAACACCCCGCTGCGGCGGATGAGTCGGCAGGTGGTGCTGGCCGTGGTCAGACTGATGGAGACCAATGGCGGATCCAGGGCCACACTGGTGAAGGAACTGGCCGTCATGCCGTGCCGCCCGCCGTCGTCGCGGATGGTCGTCACCACGACGACGCCGGTGGCCCACTGTGCCAGTACCGCACGGAGATTCGTCGAACTCACAGGGTTTCCGTTTCGGTAGTGGAAACATTGTTACGCACAAGGTAACGCCCTGGATGAGTGCGGTGCAAGCGGTGCGACGAAAATGGCCAGTTCTCGCGGGATTCGGCGGGGTGTTTCCCAATGGGAAATGGTGTGCCCTAAGCTGTAGGCGTGTCGGACACCGAGGCCGAGAATCAAAGTCGTTCCATCGCCGCCGTCGAGCGCGCCATGGATGTATTGCTACTGTTCGGCCGAACCGGACGACCCGATCTGGGGGTCACCGAGATCGCCAACGAACTGGGGCTGACCAAGGCCGCGGTGCACCGCATCCTGACGGCGCTGCGCAATCGCGAACTGATCACCCTGGAGCCCACCACCCGTCGCTACGCGCTCGGCCACGCCGCCATCGCGCTGGGGCGCGCCTATCTCGCGCGCACCGACCTGCGGGTCATGGCGGCACCGGAACTGCGCCGCCTGGCCGCGCAGACCGGGGAGACCGCCACCCTGTCCATTCGGCGGGGTGACACCCGCATGTACGTGGATCAGGTGGTGCCGGATCAGGAACTGCGGATGGAGGTCGCCCTCGGCGTGCCGTATCCGCTGCACGCGGGCAGCTCCTCCAAGGCCATCCTGGCCTTCCTGCGCGAGGAGGAGATCGACGAGTACCTGGACCGCCACGAATTGACCCCTTTCACCGACGCCACCATCACCACCCCGCGCAAGCTGCGCACCGAATTGGCCGAGGTGCGCAAGCGTGGATACGCGATCTCGTTGGGGGAGCGGCAGATCGGCGCGGCCTCGGTCGCGGCCCCGGTGCTCGACCACGACGGCGGCGTGGTGGCCGCGATCAGTGTGTGCGGGCCGCTGTCGCGCTTCGAACCGCGGCTGAAAGAGTACGTGCCGATGTTGCAGAAGGCGGCGGGCGCGGTGTCGGCGCAACTGGGGTACGCGGGCTGACGACGTCGGGGTGGGTTGTTCTGGATGACCGCGCCGTCTCACAGATCCGCGCCGGGCTTGAGTACGCCCAGTGCGGCCGCCGCGAGCACGCTGCCCCAGATCGTCCACACATAGGGCAGGCAGCCGTCCACGCTGCGTCGCAGCGTGCGCTCCACCGGCTCGCTGGAGCCCTCGGACATCAGGGTCGCGAAGGCGGGGCCGAAGGGGCGCAAGGTCATTCGGATGCCCAGCCCCGCCGCGATGGCGAGGCCGTAGAGCAGGATCTTGCCGCCCAGCCAGCGCGGATCGGTGGTGACGCCGAACGGCTCGGCAGCCACCAGCGCGTAGCCACCCGACGCCAGCGCCCCCGCGATGACCGCCACCCTGATGGCCAGATCGGCGCGATGGATGCCCGCGAGGCGTCCGTGCGTGCGATGCGCGATGACGGCCAGTGTCAACCACACCGCGGCGAACAGCCAGACCGCCACGACGAACCACCAGGGGAAGAAGTCGATGCCGAACAGCGACGCCCCGTGCGGTTCGAGGGCCATCAGGGTGACGCCGCTGGGCAGGAACAGCACCAGGCAGATTTTCGGACCCAGATCGAGTCCGCTCATGATGGCCAGTGCGGAGGACCGGGCGGCCGGGGTGAGCCGCGGATCGATCACGAAGCGGCTGGAGTAGTACACGCCCAGATCGCCGCCCAGCCAGAACACGAACAGCACCAGGTGCAGCAGGATCCACCAGCCGTTCGGATGCGCTCCCATACGTTGCCTCTGTTCTCTTGTGCGAAACACGGTTTCGTACTCGGATACCGCCGATAGTGTCACATCGAAACGGTGTTTCCACAAACAAAGTGTTTGCTACCGCCCGGGTTGAATCGGTTGTGCATCGATTTGAGCGTATGCTGGTGGTATGGCTGCCTCCATCGCATTGTTCACCCGCGACCTGCGCATGCGTGACAATCCGGCGCTCGCCGCCGCCCACCACGAGGGGACGGAGGTGGTACCCCTCTTCGTCGTCGACGAGGCCATCCTGTCGAGAACGGCCGCGCCCAACCGGCTGCGATTCCTCCGGGCGGCACTCACCGAACTCGATACCGAACTGCGGTCCCGGGGCGGTCGGCTGATCGTGCGGCACGGCCGCGTGGT
This sequence comes from Nocardia sp. CC201C, assembly GCF_030010695.1. Lineage (NCBI taxonomy): Bacteria > Bacillati > Actinomycetota > Actinomycetes > Mycobacteriales > Nocardiaceae > Nocardia > Nocardia sp. CC201C. The sequence continues at coordinate 11,862 of NZ_JASCXP010000108.1, read as the reverse complement.
CGACGAGGTCGAACGGGTGGCGGCCGAGGTCGGCGCGCGCACCGTGCATATCGCCGAGGATGTGAGCCGCTACAGCCGCGACCGCGAGAATGCCCTGTGGGAGCGACTCTCGGCCGGTGGCCGCCGGTTGCGCACGCACGCGGCGTCGATCACCGCGGTCGATCCCGCCGAGGTGAAACCCGATACCGGTCGCGGCCACTACGCGGTGTTCACGCCCTACTTCCGCCGCTGGCTGGAAACGCCCATGCGGTCACCGCTGCCCGCCCCCGACACGTTGACCGTGCCCGATATCGCCAGCGATCCGATACCCGATCCGGCCGACCTGTGTGACCAGCCGGGTTCGCCGGAACTGCGAGTGGGCGGTGAGATCACCGGCCGTGAGCTGCTGGCGCACTGGTTGTCCGGACCGGTCGAGCGGTACGCGGACGGCAAGGATCTGCTGGCGGTCGAGGGCACCTCGGGTCTGTCGCCCTACCTGCACTTCGGCTGCCTCTCGCCGGCGGAGGTGGTGTATCGCACCGATGCCTCGTCCCCGGGCGGTCACGCCTTCGTGCGACAGGTGGCCTGGCGGGACTTCCATCACCAGGTGCTGGCCGACCGGACCGAGGTCGCGCACGCGGACTACCGGTCCGAGAGCCGGACCTGGCTCGACGACCGCACGGGTCTCGCGGCGTGGCGAGCCGGACGCACCGGCTACCCGGTCGTGGACGCGGCCATGCGTCAGTTGCTCGCCCAGGGGTGGATGCCGGGGCGCGCCCGCCTGATCGTGGCCAGCTTCCTGAGCAAGACGCTGCGCGTGGACTGGCGGCGCGGCGCCGCGCACTTCGAGCGCTGGCTGGTCGACGCCGACCTCGCCAACAACCGGCTGAACTGGCAGTGGGCCGCCGGAACCGGCACCGATACCCGGTCCAGCCGGGTGCTCAACCCGCTGTTGCAGTCCGAACGCTACGACCCCGACGGCGACTACGTGCGTCGCTGGCTGCCCGAGCTCGCGGACCTGCCGGGCGGCGAGGTGCACCGGCCGTGGCGCGCCGGTGTGCCCGCATCGGTGTATCCGGCCCCCATCGTCGAATTCCGCGGCATGTGAGCGACTCTCGTCCGCCGACCGACTGCCAACCGACCGGCGTCGGTCGGGCTGGCTGGTCTCGGTCGAATGCATCGACCGTTCCGCCACCTGCAGCCCCGGCTGCACCACCGCGTCGACGGTGCGGTCCGCCGCCGGATCGTCGGTGGCCGTCACCTCGGCGGCCTCCATACTCCGGCGATTCGGCGGGAACCGGCGGCGCGCAGTTCGGCCACCATCTGATCCTGCGGCGGCCGGTACGCGAGGCGTTGCAGCGTCGCGCTGTCGTAGGCGCGGGCGACCAAGGCTGGTCTCGGTCGACCGGCCGGTCTCAGTCGACAGGCTGGTCTCGGTTGGCAGGGCGGCTGTCCGGATCGATCCCGGACGCCGCCGCGCAGTACCGCCACACGCGTTCGCGGTCGCCCGGCAGTTCCCGGGTGCGGCGCAGGTAGTGCGTGGGCCGGGAGCGCCGGTCGTGCCAGAACAGGCCGGACGGCACATCGGCGGTCGCCAGCCATACGGCGGTGTCGGCACCCTCCGCGGCGGTGCGCAGCAGTGGGCGCACCGCGCGCCGGAAGCCGGGCAGGGCGGCGGTGATGCCCGGGGTGTCCACCCAGCCCGGATGCATGGCATGCACCGAGATACCCTGCGCGGCATAGCGTTCGGCGAGGATCGGGGTCAGTGCGACCTGCACTCGCTTGCTGCGGGCGTACGCCGCCGCGCCCCGGTAGCGACCGGTGCGGTACTCGATATCCACCACCGGCAGCGGCTGCGTGTACATCCCGCCCGAGGACATGAGGATCACCCGGGCCGAATCCGACCGGGCGAGAGTGGGGGCGAGCAGTTCGGTCATCAGCAGCGGGCCGAGCACGTGGGTCGCCAGGGACAGTTCGTGGCCATCGGGACTCTCGGTCCGGCTCGACGGCAGCACCCCCGCATTGTGCACCACGATATCGAGGGGTTCCGCGGCGGCGGCGCGGGCCTCGGCGTAGGCGCGCACCCGCAGCAGATTGGACACGTCGCACTCGTCGACGCGCGGCGCGCTGCCGGGAACCGTGGCCGCGATCGCGGCGGCCGCCCGGCGGCCGCGATCGACATCGCGCACCAGCAGCGTCACCCGTGCCCCGAGCCGGGCCAGGCCGGTGGCGGTGGCCTGGCCGATTCCGGAGTTCGCACCGGTGACCAGTGCGGTCCTGCCGCGTAACGCGTCCGCCGGGATCGGCTGCCACGATCGGCGTCGCAGCCGCAGCCCGAGGCGGGTGTAGCCGATTACGACGGTGCGGTCGAGTAGGTCGTCGAGCCGATCGGCGGGCCGTGCGGGCATAGCGGGGGCGCCTTCCTGGTAGCGATGCGATTTCGGATGATGCATCGTTTTTGCATCGTTTCTACGGTACGCTGTCGGCACCAGCACGTCGACCGAGTCCAGCGACTCGTGCGAAGGAGTGGAGAACGATGAAGGAACATCGACAGCACCGGAGGATGTCGGCGGTACTCGCCACCGCGGCGGCGGCCCTCGCCGTGGGGGCGTTGCTGCCGGCGACCGCGTCCGCGGCGCCCGTGACCCCGGTGCCCCGGCTCGACGTCGAGCGGTACCTGGGTACGTGGCAGCAGCTGGCCGCCATTCCGCAGCCGTTCAACCTCGCCTGCGCCCGCGACACCCGCGCCGACTACAGCCTGATGCCGGACGGCGACATCACCGTCCGCAACCGCTGCACCACCTGGTTCGGCACCACCGACGAGATCGTCGGCAGGGCTCGGGTGAACGACCCGGTGACCAATGCGCAACTGGGCGTCACCTTCTGGAATCAGCCCGACCCGCCCACCAACTACGTGGTGACGGCGATCGATCCGGACTACTCCTGGGCACTGGTCGTGAATCCGGAGCGCACCTCCGGATTCGTGCTCTCGCGCACCCCGGCGCGCAGCGCGGACGAGTGGGCTGCCATCCGGGCCGCCATCGACGCGGCGGGCCTGAACACCTGCCTGTTCCTGACCTCGCCCACCACCGGCGGCGACGAGCGGATCGTGCCGCTGTGCGAGCGTTGACCGGAGCCAACCGCCGGGTGGCGGTGATCGGCAGCGGCGTCTCGGGCCTGACCGCCGCCTGGGTGCTGGCCCGCGATGCCGATGTGGTGTTGTACGAGGCCGACGGCCGGTTGGGCGGGCACGCCCACACGCACCGGGTGGCGGCCCGCCGCGACGGTTCGGGTGACACCCTCGGGGTCGACTCCGGCTTCCTGGTGCACAACGACCGCACCTATCCGACACTGCTGCGGTTGTTCGGCGAATTGGGCGTTCGCACACAGGAATCGGACATGTCGATGTCGGTGCGCTGCGACGGTTGCGGCCTCGAGTACGCGGGCGCGAAGGGACTGCGCGGACTGTTCCCGGAACCGGGCGCCCTGCGGCGCGGCCGGTATCTGGCCATGCTCGGTGAGATCCTGCGCTTCCACCGGCTCGCCCGCGACGAACTCGCCGCCCACGGTGGCGACGAGGAGCGCACGCTCGGGGAATTCCTTGCGGCGGGCCGGTTCTCGCCGTACTTCACCTCCCATTTCATGGTGCCGCTGGTGGCCGCGGTGTGGTCGTGTCCGCCGCAGCGGGCGCTGGAGTATCCGGCGCGCTATCTGCTGACCTTCCTCGACCACCACGGCATGCTCACCGTGTTCGGGTCGCCGACCTGGCGCACCGTCACCGGCGGGTCGGCCACCTATGTGCGGGCCATCGCCGCGCGGATGCACGCGGTGCGGTCCGGGACGCCGGTGCGCGCCGTGCACCGGGGCGCGCGGACGGTCGCGGTGCGCGACGACGCCGACCGGGTGGACTTCTTCGACGCCGCCGTCATCGCCACCCACCCCGATCAGGCGCTGCGGCTGCTGGAATCACCGACGACGGCCGAGGCCGAGATCCTGGGGGCACTGCCGTATTCGGTGAACCACACCATCCTGCACACCGACGAATCGGTGCTGCCGCGCCGTTCCGGCGCGCGGGCCTCCTGGAACTACCGGCTGCCGGATTGCGCGGCCGCCCCCGACCGCGTGCTGGTCAGCTACGACGTCTCCCGATTGCAGCGGCTGACCGAATCCGCCGACCGGCGCTTCCTGGTCACCCTCGGTGACGGTGATCGGGTCGCGCCGGAGACCGTGCTCGCCACCATGACCTACGAACATCCGCAGTACACGCCGAAATCCATGGCCGCGCGCCATCGCCTGCGCGAGATCGGCGATCACACGGTGGCTTTCGCGGGCGCTTACCACGGGTGGGGCTTCCACGAGGACGGCGCGTTGTCGGGACTGCGCGCCGCCGAACGCATCGGCGGCCGGTGGGCGCGGCGCCCGTCCACGGTGGCGGTGGCCGCCGGGGAGCCGTCGTGACCGCGCCCCGGCTGGTGCGGACCGTCATCCGGCACACTCGCACCGAGCCGGTCCGGCACCGGTTCACCTATCGCAGCTACAGCTGGCTGGTCGACCTGGACGAACCGCCGCGGCTGCCGTGGTATCTGCGGCCGTTCGCGCGCCTCGACGACGGTCGCGACGTGCGGGCCATGGTGGAACGCTGTCTCACGGACGCCGGGATCGACGCGGGCGGCGGACGCGTTCTCATGCTCACCAACGCCCGCGTGCTCGGCTACGTCTTCAATCCGCTGACCGTCTACTGGTGCCACGACCGCGCCGGAGCGGTGCGCGCGGTGGTCGCCGAGGTGCACAACACCTACGGCGGCGTGCACCGCTACGTGGTGGAACCCGATGCGCGCGCGGAATCGACCGTGGCCAAACGGTTCCACGTCTCGCCGTTCAATCCGGTGGCCGGACGCTACCGGCTGCGCGCCCCGGTGCCGACCGACCGGCTGCGCCTGGCGATCGTGCTGGACCGACCGGACGGGCGAACCTTCTTCGCCGCCAGCATGTCCGGGCGAGTGCTGCCCGCGGACCCGCGCACCCTGGCGCGCGTACTGCTCGCCCACCCGCTGGAGACCTGGCGGGTGACGGCGCGCATCCGCTGGCAGGGGCTGCGGCTGTGGGCGCGCGGCCTGCCGGTACTGCCGCGACCACAACACATCTCGTAGGAGGCTGTCGTGACCACATCCCACTGCCCCCGGGCGAGCGCTCCGGTCGAGCCGCACGCCACGGATGCGCGCGCGCCCGACGCGAGCGACATTGATGCGCACGCTCTCGACGTGAGCGACGCTGACGCGCGCGCCTTCGACGTGAGCGACGCTGACGCGCACGCCTTCGACGTGAGCGACGCTGACGCGCGCGCCTTCGACGTACGCGATGCCGACACGCACGCCTTCGACGTGAGCGACGCTGACGCGCGCGCCTTCGACGTACGCGATGCCGACACGCACGCTCTCGACGCGAGCGACGCTGATGCGCAGGCGCCCGACGCACACGCCGCCGACACGTACGACGCTGATGCGCACGATGTCGATGTGCGCCACGTCGATGCGCGCGACAGCGCGCCGCACGACGCCGAATCCCGTGACGACCGCTGGGCCGAACCGCACCGGGTGCCGCGCGGCTGGCGGGCCGCCCTGGGGCGGCCGGTGGCGGCCGCACTGTTCCGCAATGCCGTGCGCGGGCTGCCGCTGCGGGTGGAATTCCCCGACGGCCGTGTCCTGGGCAGCGCCGACGATCCGACCGCACCCCGCATGCTGATCCACGACCCCGGCGGTTTCGCGGGGCGGATCGCGGACGGCGGACTCATCGGCTTCGGCGAGTCGTACATGGCCGGGGAGTGGTCCGCACCCGATCTGCCCGGCGTGCTCACCGTCTTGGCCGCGCATATCGACCGGCTGATCCCGCGGTCACTGCAGACCCTGCGGACGCTGTGCCTGCCGCGACTGCCGCGTGGGATGCGTGCCACCGCATCGGGTGCGGCGCGCAACGCGGCACATCACTACGACCTGTCCAACGACTTCTTCGCGCTGTGGTTGGACGAGACCATGACCTATTCGGCGGCGGACTTCGACCGGCTGGACCCACCACCGGTATGGGGCGACCTCGCCGCCGCCCAGCGCCGCAAGATCGACCGACTGCTCGACGGCGCCGGTGTCGGCCCGGGCACCTCGGTACTCGACATCGGCACCGGCTGGGGCGAATTGGCCATCCGGGCGGCGGCGCGCGGGGCCACGGTGCGTTCCATCACGCTCTCCCGGGAACAGCGCCGACTGGCCCGGGAGCGGGTCGCCGCGGCCGGGCTGGCGGACCGGGTCACCATCGACCTGCTCGACTACCGTGCCGTGGACGGCCGGTACGACGCCGTGGTCTCGGTGGAGATGATCGAGGCGGTCGGCTACGACTACCTGCCCGACTACCTGACCACCCTGGAACGAGTGCTGGCCCCCGGCGGCCGGAGCGCCCTCCAGGCCATCACCATGCCGCACGACCGGATGCTGGCCAGCCGACGCACCTACACCTGGGTGCACAAGTACATCTTCCCCGGCGGCTTCCTACCCTCGGAAACGCTGCTGTCCCAGCGGCTTTCGGAGCACACCGGACTGCGGGTGGTGCAGCGGAAGGAGATCGGCCCGCACTACGCGCACACCCTGCGGCTGTGGCGGGAGCGCTTCACCGCCGAGACCGAGCGGGTGGCCGCACAGGGTTTCGACCGCACCTTCCGCCGGATGTGGCGGCTCTACCTGGCCTACTCGGAAGCGGGCTTCCGATCCGGCTACCTGAATGTGGTGCAACTCGTCCTCGAACACCCGGAGGTGACCCGATGAACCCCGCCACCCCGACCCGACTACTCGGCCTCGCGACCGCGGTCTACGGTCTCGCGGTGGCCATCCGGCCCGAGATCATGCTGCATCCGGCCGGATTGGGCACCGACGAGGAACCGGAGTTGCGGCCGCTGGCCCGCCTGATCGCGCTGCGGGACCTGGCCTCCGGGCTGGTCATGGCGGGCGCGACCGATCCGCGGGCGCGGCGGGCCGCCACCGCGATCCGGGTGGCGTCCGACACCGCCGATACCGTGGTGCTGGCCCGGGCGCTGCGCGGACGACCCGAACGGCCGAACACACTGCTGGTGACCTCCGGCTGGGGTCTGCTGTGTGCCGTGAGCGCCGGATACGAGCGGTGGGGTGCGGGTCGGCGCGCGTCGGTCGGGAACGACGCGGTGCGCTGATGCGCGCCGACCCGACGCGGACCGAGCCCGACGAGTCGACCGAGGCTAGCGGTGCGATCGAGCCGATCGAGTCGACCGAGGCTCGTGGTGCGATCGAGCCGATCGAGCCGACCGAGGCTCGCGGTGCGACCGAGCCGGCGGATGAGCCCGTTGTGGCCGAGCCGACCGAGGTGTCTGTCGTGACCGAGTACACGGTCGGTTCGGTGGCGAAACTGCTCGGCCTTCCCGTCGCGACGCTGCGCAGTTGGAATCAGCGCTACGGGCTCGGCCCACAGCGGCACCGGCCCGGCCGGCACCGCCACTACACCACCGAGGACCTCGCCGTGGTGACACGCATGGTGGAACTGGTGCGCGCCGGGGCGAGTCCGGTCAGTGCGGCGCGGGCGGCGAAAACCGTACTGGGTCCCGCACCCCCGCTCGGCGACGTCGAACCGGTCGTAGCCGCCGCCGAACGCATGGACGTCTCCGCACTGCTCTCCCTGGTCACCGCGCACCTGGCGCACCACGGCGTGGTGGCGACGTGGAATCGGCTGTGCCGCCCCGCCTTCGGCGCGATCGTGGATCGGCAGCGCCGCGGCGACGGCTACATCGACGTGGAGCACGTGCTGTCGTGGGCACTGACCACCGGCCTGCACCGCACCGTGCCCGCCCAGACCGACAAGGACCGGGCGCGGCCGATCGTGCTGGCCTGCGCGGCCGAGGAGCATCACGTGCTGCCGCTGGAGGTGTTGCGCGCCGCGTTGGCCGAACGCGGGCGGCCCACCCTCATGCTCGGTGCCGCCGTGCCCGTCGACGCTCTGCTCGACGCGCTCGCCCGCCGGGCCGGTCCGGCCGTCGTGGTGCTCTGGTCGCAGACATCGGATACGGCACGCCCGGAACCGATCCGGATCGCCGACAACCCGGCGATCGATCTGGTGCTGGCCGGACCGGGCTGGGCGGGAAGACGATTCGCGCACGATATCCGCCATGTCGACTCGCTCGAGGCGGCGTTGGCCGCGGTGGAGGAACTCAGCCGAGACGATCGACCGCCGCACTGAGACTGTCCAGCCGGGTGGCGGATGCGGGCAGGATGAGGGTGTCCCATCCGGGGCCGCCGAGGTAGACCGTCGCGTCGGCGTTGTCGCACACCCGGATCGCCGAGGTGAGCGCGGTGGACTCCTGCTGCGACCACAGCAGGACGGTGGCCGGGGACGGCAGCCGCGCCAGGGTGTCGGCCAGGGCGGCGGTCGGCACGTCCGGGCCGAGCATATGCGCGCCCGTGCCGCGTTCGGCCAGGGCGGCGCGTAGCACTTCCAGTGGCAGCGAATGGGTTTCGCCGCTGGTGCAGGCCAGCACCACCGGTCCGGGCGGGGTGTCCGGCGGCGGCGCGGCGCGGTGCAGGGTGGCGATGATGCACCAGGACAACAGATGTTCCACGTCGACGCAGCCCTCCCCGTCGAGCTGGCGCGCCACGATATCGGCGAAGGCGGGGCGACACAGCCGATCCCAGGTGTCGATCACCCCGTAATCGCGCAGGTGGGTGTCCAGCAGCGCGCACACCGCCCGGCTCTCCAACGCGAACGCGGCGGTGAGCAGCGCGGCCTTGTCGCCGAGCGACAGCGCGGGACCGCGGGCGGTGGCGGCCGCTCCGGCCGGGGTCGCACCGGCCCGGATGAGATCCACCATCCGCGTGAGCACCGCGATATCGGCCTCGGTGTACAGGCGGTGCCGACCCGGCCGGTCCTGCTGCGGTCCGATGCCGTAGCGCCGGTTCCAACTGCGCAGGGTGGCGGTGGGGACCCCGATCCGCTCGGCCACCGTGCGCACGGAGTATCCGGCGTGCTCGGAGGTGGGCTTGGGACCGTCTGGCATGTCCTGATTGTGCCTGCCGCGTCCGACCGATCCGATCACACCCGGCGCGAGTGTCCGCACCGCGTGCCCGGCCCGCATCCGGAGATCCCGGGTGCGGGCCTGGTCAGGGCAGCAGGCGCAGTGCCGCGTCCAGGCTGAGGACATCGGCGTACTTCGCGTCCAGATCGTAGAGATTGGCATCGTGCAGGCGCGGGTCGCGGTCGCCGCAGGCATCGGCGACGACCATGGGCCGGAAGCCGTGTTGCAGCGCGTCGGTGGCGGTGGCGCGCACACAGCCGCTGGTGGTGAGACCGGTGATGAGCAGGGTGTCGATACCGGCCGCCGTCAGGTTGGCGGCCAGCGCGGTGCCGTGAAAGGCGCTGGGATACTGCTTGACCACCACGCATTCCCCGGGCAGCGGGGCGGGGTCGTCGAGGAAGTCGGCGAGCGGGTTGCCCTCCTCGAAGACCGCCAGGGTGGGCACCTTGCGGCGGAACAGTCCGCCCTCCGCGGTGCCGGGCCGATAGCTGACCCGGGTGAACAGCACCGGATGGCCGCCCGCGCGGGCCCGGTGCACCACGGCGGCGGCCGCTGTCACCGCGTCCTCCACCGGCGCGCGCAGCGGCGATCCGTCGGTCAGATAGGCGGCGCAGATATCGACCACCAGCACGGCGGGCCGCTGTCCGGACCCGAGGCGCTGCCCGTAGCCGGCGCTGCGCGCGTCCTCGGTGAGATCCTTCACGGGTGCTCCCCTCAGATGACGCCGCTGTCGGCGAGTGCGGCGATGCGGTCGGGGGACAGTTCGAGCACGCCGCCGTACACGTCGGCATTGTGCTCGCCGAGTTCCGGGCCGCAGTGCCGGATGGTGCCGGGGGTGGCGCTGAGTTTGGGCACCACATTGTGCATGGGCAGCTCGCCGAACTCCGGATGCGCGATCCGCACGATGGCCTCGCGCGCCGCGAAGTGCGGATCGGCGAACATATCCCGGGCGGTGTAGATCCGGCCCGCCGGAACGCCCGCGCCGTGCAGTCGCTCCAGCAGTTCGTCGGCGGTGGCGGTGACCGTCCACGCGGCGATGACATCGTCGAGTTCGGCCATCCGCGCGCCCCGGCCGGTATGGGTGGAATACCGCTCGTCGGTCGCCAATTCGGGATGGCCCATGAGTTCGGCCAGTCGCGCGAACACCGTGTCCTGGTTGGCCGCGATGAGGATCATCTCGCCCGCCGCGGTCGGATACACGTTGCTGGGCGCGACATTCGGCAGCACCGAGCCGGTACGCTCGCGCTGATAGCCGGTGACCGCGAATTCGGGCAGCAGGGATTCCATCATGGCCAGCACCGCCTCGTAGATGGCGGAGTCCACCAGCTGACCCTGTCCGGTGCGTTCCCGGTGGTGCAGCGCGGTCAGGGTGCCGATGGTCGCGAAGACGGCGGCCAGCGAATCGCCGAGGGAGATACCGGTGCGCGCGGGCGGATGGTCGGGATCGCCGGTGGTGTAGCGGATGCCGCCCATGGCCTCACCGATGGAGCCGTATCCGGCGCGCGGCGCGTACGGCCCGGTCTGGCCGTATCCGGTGACGCGCACCATGATCAGGCCGGGATTGTCGGCCCGCAGGCGGTTGTAGTCGAGTCCCCAGCGCTCCATGGTGCCGGGGCGGAAGTTCTCGATGACGATATCGGCGCGCGCGATGAGTTCGCGTGCCAGCCGCTGGCCCTCCGCCTGGCGCAGATCGCAGGTGACCGACTTCTTGTTGCGCGCCACCACCGGCCACCACAGCGATTTGCCCTGGGACTGTTCCCGGCCCCACTGGCGCATGGGATCTCCACTGCCGGGCGCTTCGAGTTTGATCACCTCCGCTCCGAAGTCGCCGAGCAACTGTCCGCAGAACGGCCCGGCCAACAACTGGCCCATCTCGATCACGCGCAGATCGGCCAGCGGCCCGGGGGTCGGGTGCGGTGCGGCGGCCATGCGTCGCCTCCATTTCGGTAAAGTGTGCGAGAGTGGTAACACTGTATCCCTGAGAGAAACAGGGCGGCAAGACGAGTGAATGCTGGAGGTTGGGCGTGGAAGTCACCGTGCTGGAGGTCGCCCCGCGCGACGGATTGCAGAACGAGCGCGCGATCGTCGCGACCGCCGACAAGATCCGCCTGATCGAACGATCGGTCGAGGCCGGGCTGCGCCGCATCGAAGCCGTGAGTTTCGTGAATCCGCAACGGGTTCCGCAGATGGCGGACGCGGAGGCGGTGATGGCGGGCGTCCCCCGGGTGCCCGGCGTCTCGTACGCGGGCCTGGTATTCAACGACCGGGGTCTGGACCGCGCCCTGGCGACCGATGTCGACGAGATCAATGTGGTTGTGGTGGCGACGGATACGTTCAGTCGGCGCAATCAGAACTGCACCACCGCCGAGGGGGTGGAGCGCTGGTCGGCGCTGGCCCGGCGCGCCGCGGCACACGGCGTCCGGCGCACCGTCACCATCGCCGCCGCTTTCGGCTGCCCCTTCGAGGGGGAGGTGTCCGCCGCCGCCGTGCTGGATCTGGTGCGCCGGGTCGCCGCCGCCGAACCCGACGAGATCGCCCTGGCCGACACCATCGGCGTCGGCACCCCCGATCGGGTTCGCACACTGGTGGCGGGCACTGCCGCGCTGGCTCCGGGCATCCCCGTCCGTTGCCACTTCCACAACACCCGGAACACCGGCTACGCCAATGCCGTTGCCGCGCTGGAGGCGGGTGCGCGCATCCTGGATGCCAGCACCGGCGGGGTCGGCGGCTGCCCGTTCGCACCCGCCGCCACCGGCAATATCGCCACCGAGGATCTGCTGTACCTGCTGCACCGCATGGATATC
>NZ_JASCXP010000107.1:0-18438 GCF_030010695.1 Nocardia sp. CC201C | reverse complement strand
GCCGAAGCCGTCGGCATTGATGGTGCCGCCGCCGCGCATGTCGCGGGGTGCCCAGGACTGGGTGCGCAGGGAGTGCGGGCCGCGGGTGAGCAGGTCGCCGACGGGGATCGACGGGCCGACGTAGCCGATGTGGCGGCACATCAGCGGTCGTCCGATCGCAGGTCGCGGGCCAGGCGGAAGCCGGAGAAGATCTGGCGGCGGATGGGGTGGTCCCAGTTGCGGAAGGTGGCGCGGCAGGCCACCGGGTCCGCGCCGAAGGAGCCGCCGCGCAGCACCCGGTAGTCACCCCCGAAGAAGACCTCGGAGTATTCGCGATAGGGGAAGGCGCGGAAACCCGGATAGGGGTCGAAACCGGAGGCGGTCCACTCCCAGACGTCACCGACGAGCTGGTGGACGCCGAGCGGTGACGCACCGGCGGGATACGCGCCGACCTCCGCCGGTTCCAGGTACCGCTGCCCGAGATTGGCGGTGGCCTCGGAGGGTTCGTCCTCGCCCCACGGATAGCGCTGGGAGCGGCCGGTATTCGGATCGAATCGGGCCGCCTTCTCCCATTCCGCCTCGGTGGGCAGTCGCTTGCCCGCCCAGGTGGCGTACGCCTCGGCCTCGAACCAGCACACGTGCACCACCGGCTGCCGCGGCCGCACCGGGGCCATGGTGCCGAAAACCCTTCGCCACCACCGGCCGCCGCCGTCCTGCTCCCAGAACTGCGGTGCCACCAACCCGGCTTCGATCCGGTGCGCCCAGCCGCGCTCGGACCACAGCTCGGGCCGGTCGTAGCCGCCGTCGGCGATGAACTCCAGATACTGCTCGTTGGTGATCGGCGCGGCGTCGATGGCGAAGCCCGGCACCCACACCGGATGCGCGGGCCGCTCGTTGTCCAGTGCCCACGGATCGGTGTCTGTGCCCATGTGGAATTCGCCCGCCGGGATCACGATCTCCCCGCTCACCGGCACCCGCGCCGACGGTGCCGGTGGTGCCGAGAGCACCGCCTCCCCCGTCCGCAGCTGATGCGTAGCCAGCATGGTCTCGTCGTGCTGCTGCTCGTGCTGGGCGATCATGCCGAACGCGAACCCCTGCTCGACCAGCTCACCACCGTGTAAGGGACTGCGGTCCAGCACATCCCACACCTTGTCCCGCACGGTGCCCACGTACGTGCGGGCCTCCGACGGCGACAGCAGCGGCAGCGCCGGACGATTCGCTCGCGCGTGCTTGAACGCGTCGTACAGTTCGTCGATATCGGCGCGCACCGGCTCGCGCCCGCCCACATCGCGGACCAGCCAGAGTTCCTCCTGATTGCCGATATGCGCCAGATCCCACACCAGCGGGCTCATGATGCGCGAATGCTGGGCCACGAGTTCGGCCTCGTCCACGCAGTCGGTGAGGGCGATGGTGCGCCGCCGGGCCCGTTCCAGCACGTCGGCGATCCGTCCGCGCAGCCGTTCGGTCTCGGCGCGATCGCTGCCGGGTAGGTGAATCGTCATGAGAGAGCTCCGAATTCCTCGGTCGGGCTGATACCTCGCGCGCTGCGCCGCGCCGCCGCCGCGAGTTCCGCGGCGGCCTCGGGTGTCGCGGCGTGCGCGGCGGCGAGTTCGAGCAGTTCCACGGCGGCCGTCCGCAGTTCCGGATCGTCCAGTCCGCCGCGCGCGGCCTCGGGCCAGCGCCCGGCGGTCGGTGCGGCCACGGCCGTCGCCTCCGCCACCACGGCGGGGGTCGACAGCAGTGCCTCCACGGCGTGGATGGGCACCGTCCACCCGGCACCGGGCTGCGCGTCGATATACCGGACCTCCAGATGCCCGGAGGCCCGCACCGGCGGGAACAGCGTGGTCAGGTGGTAGTCGAGGTCGGCGAGATCGGGTCGCCGCCCGATCTCGTCGTCCAGCGCACCGCACAGCCAGTCCGCGAAGGTCGCCTCCGGTGGCGCCGACCAGTCCCCGCCGTCGCAGCGCACGCACAGCAGCGGGACATCGAGGGCCCAGCGCGCGTAACCGCTGACCGGATCCGCCCATTCGTGCACCGGCGGCCGGGTGCGCGGATTGTCCAACCGCAGCCAGGTGCGCATCCGCTGCGACGCCCACTCCCCCTGCGGCGCGCCGTGCAGCGCCGGAGAACAGGCGAAGGCGGCGACCAGCGCCGGACCGATGGTGTAGAGGGCGGTCCAGCGGGCCGAGACCTCCGCGGCATCGGCCCCCGCGTCCACGCTGACCTGGGTGGCGGCGGTATTGCACATCATGAGCAGGCCGTAGGGCCCGATACCGGCGAAGGCCCGCTCCATGGCGCGGTAACGCGGCAGCCGCAGCACCCGCCGGGCCGCGCGCTCGGCGTCGGCGGCGGCGGAATAGGTTCGGATACCTCGGAATTCGAGCAGCTCCCGCAGCAGGGAGGCGTCGTATCGCAGGCGCTCACACAGTTCCGCGGCATTCGGGAAAGGGGCGCTGGACAATTCGATCTGGCCACCCGGCTCCAGGGTGACCCGGCTTCCCCCGGGCAGTTCGACGGCCGGAGAATCGGGGGAAATGGACTGTGGCGCATAGGGTCCCAGCGCGTCCGCGAGCACAGTCGGGTCCGGACGCGAATCACGGGCCGAACACTCACCCCGGGCGGTGAGCCACTCCAGTTCGGCCCCGATGAGCGCCGGTGGACCGAGCTTGAAGCAGACACCTCCGATATACGCCTCGGCCGCGGCCCGGGAGGACAGCCCCACCTCGGGTGCGGAATCCGCACGCGCATCCGTGAGCACCGTGCCCGGCGGCTTCGTGCGGGATGCGGTCACAGCCATGTCAACCTCCGCTCTCGGGTCGGGGCGACGCACGCCGACCAAACCAGAGTAGCGACGGTGTCCGACACCAAAAGTGACGAAATGGGGAACACCGCAGGCCGGACGGTTGATTCCGAGTCACCATCATGTCTGATTCCGACCAAACGAACGGGTCTTTCCGGACCAGTCGATATGGTCGATGACATGCTGAATCTCTCCGAATTGCGCGCCGACACCCCCGGTTGCGAGGGGCAGGTATTCCTCGACAGCGCCGGCTCCTCCCTGCCGCCGCGCACGGTCGTCGACACCGCCATCGCCCATCTGCGCCGCGAAGCGGAGATCGGCGGCTACCGCGCCGCCAATGAACGCCTCGACGACCTGCACGCCGTCAAGACCGCGATCGGCGCGCTGATCAACGCCGACGCCGACGCCATCGCCCTCAGCGACAGCGCCAGCCGGGCGTGGAGCGACTTCTTCTACTCGGTGCCGCTGGGGCCGGGCGACCGCATCCTCATCTCGGGCACGGACTACGGCAGCAATGCCATCGCGGCGCTCCAGCGCGCCCGCCGCAGCGGGGCCACGGTGGAGGCCATCCCCGGTGACGGCAGCGGCCAACTCGATCTGGACGCCCTCGCGAGCATGCTGGACGAGCGGGTGAAGCTGGTGTCGCTGGTGCATGTGCCCACCAACGGCGGCCTGGTCAACCCCGTCGCCGACGCCACCCGCATCGCGCACCGGGCGGGCGCGCTGGTGCTGCTGGACGCCTGCCAGTCCACCGGGCAGCTCCCCCTCGACGTGGCCGAACTCGAGGTGGACGCGCTGTCGGCCACCGGCCGCAAATGGCTGCGCGGCCCGCGCGGCACCGGCTTCCTGTACGTGCGCCCCGAACTCGCGGCCACCATGGAACCCGGCCGCCTGGATCTGCACAGCGCCGAATGGACCGCGCCGCACGACTACCGCCTGGCCGACGGGGCGAAGCGCTTCGAGTTCTGGGAGTGCGACGTGGCCGCCCGCCTCGCCCTGGGCGCGGCCGTGCGGTACCTGCTCGACCTCGGCCCGGCCCAGGTCTACCAGGCCATCGCCGAACGCGCCGAGTACCTGCGCAAGGCACTGGCCGAGATCGGCGGTGTCACCGTGCACGACCGCGGCACCCAGCACGCGGGCATCGTGTCCTTCACCGTCGCCGGTTACGAGCCCGCGGACGTGCGCGATCGGCTCGCCGCCGAATCGGTCACCGTCACCGTGAGCCAGCGCGGATCCACCCTGCTCGATATGACCGCCCGCGACCTGCGCGCGGTGGTCCGCGCCGCGCCGCACTGCTTCGTCAGCTTCGACGACCTGGACCGATTCGTCGCAGCGGTCACGACACTCACGAAACGAACCAATCGGTAACACGCCGACGTACACCCTCCTGTTGGGCGAAACCGGGTTAACAGACCCGCGTGTCGGCGGGATAGTGGGAGTGTCCCCGACCGCGGAGACAGGGTGAGGGAGTGCGACGTGAGCCGGTTCACCGAGGAAATGTATGCGACGGCGCGGACATCGGTTCGCGGGCTGGTGACCGGTGAGCCGGATGCCCCGCTGCGCCAGACCTGGGGCGAGATCCATGCCATCGCCCGGCGAATGGCGGGCGGGCTGGCCGCCGCGGGCATCGGGCACCGGGACGCGGTGGGCGTGCTGGCGGGGATGCCGGTGGATATCGCCCCCGCCTGCCAGGCCGTCTGGATGCGCGGGGCGTCCATCACCATGCTGCACCAGCCGACGCCGCGCACCGATCTCGAACTCTGGGCGCGCGATACCGAGACGGTGCTGCGCATGATCGACGCCCGCGCCGTCGTCTTGGGCGCGCCCTTCGAGGCCGCCGCGCCGCTGCTGGTCGAACGCGGGATAGCGGTGGTGCTCATGGACGAGCTGCGCGACGGTGCGGATACCGATCCGCTGCCCACCGAGGAATCGGATATCGCATTGCAGCAGCTGACCTCCGGATCCACGGGTTCGCCCAAGGCGGTGCGGATCACGCACGGGAATTTCTTCGTCAATGCCTACGCCATGTTCGATCGGGTGAAATTCCAACTCGACGACGATGTGATGGTCAGCTGGCTGCCGCTGTTCCACGATATGGGAATGGTCGGATTCCTCAGTGTGCCGATGCAATTCGGCGCGGAAGTGGTGTGCGTGACACCGCTGGACTTCCTGCGGCGACCGATGCTGTGGGCGGAACTGATTTCCACGTATCGGGGAACCGTCACCGCGGCACCTAATTTCGCCTACTCGCTATTGGCCCGCAAACTGCGGATGGCCGCGGACGGCGCGGTGGATCTCAGCAGTGTGCGCTACATGTGGAACGGCGCGGAACCGGTCGATCCCGATACCATGGACGCCCTGGCCGCCGCGGGTAAACGGTTCGGACTCAACCCCATGGCGCTCACCCCCGTGTACGGCATGGCCGAAACCACGCTGGCCGTGTCGATTCCGGATCCCGGCCTCGGACAGGTGGTCGACATCGTCGACGCCGACCTGCTGGAGGCGATCGGCAAGGCGGTCCCCGTCCGGCATCCCGAACACCACTACGGCAATCTGCGCCGCCTGCCCACCCTCGGCTATCTGGTCGACAATCTGGAGGGCCGGGTGGTGGACGCCGACCGGCAGCCGCTGCCGGTGCGCTCGGTGGGCGTCATCGAATTGCGCGGTCCGGCGGTGACTTCCGGCTATGTCACCGTGGACGGCTTCCGCAGCGCGCAGGACGCGGACGGCTGGCTCGACACCGGCGATATCGGCTATTTCACCGAGGAGAATCTGGTGGTGGTGTGCGGCCGCATCAAGGATGTGATCATCATGGGCGGCCGCAACATCTTCCCCACCGATATCGAGCGAGCGGCCATGCGGGTCACCGGCGTTCGCCCCGGCAATGCGGTGGCGGTGCGCCTGGACGCGGGCCAGAAGCGCGAGAGCTTCGCCGTGGTGGTGGAGAGCAACGAGCACCAGCATCCGGAGGAGGTGCGGCGTATCGAGCACGAGGTGGTGCACGCCGTGTTCTCCGAGGTGGGCGTGCGCCCGCGCAGCGTGACCGTACTCGGCCCCGGGGCGCTGCCGAAGACCTCATCCGGCAAACTCCGTCGCTCCGCCACCGCCACGCTGTCCCGCCCTGCGGAATCGCCAGCGCCCGACTGAACGCCGCGAACAGTCACGCACACGCACCGACGGTCGGACGCCGAACCGATTCCGGCCGCCCCCTACCGTCCACTCCGGAATCAGCCGTCACGACGACGATCTCGATTCCGGTACTCCGGCACCGGAAGTCCGCCGATCCCCCAATCCTCCAGGGCCACTTCGTCGATCACGACGAAGGTGGTGGCCGGGTCCTTGTGCAGCACCCGGTTCAGCAGGTCGGTGACGCCCGCGATGAGCTCCGCCTTCTGCGCGCGGGTGACACCCTCATCGGTGACCTTGATGTTGACGTAGGGCATATCAGTTCTCCACGAGGTCGTAGTGGAACACCTTGGCGATGATCCGCCAGCGGCCGTCCACCTGAACGAAGGTGAGCAGATCGGTGAAATGCTTGGCCCCGAGCGCGCATTCGACGCGCGCCAGGGCGGTGACGGGACCGGCGAACTCGACCCCGAGGATGCGGTCGCGCCGCTCGTCGCCTCGGGCCGCGGGCGCTTCCCGGGCGGCGACGACCGGGAAGTACTCGTCCATGGTGAGCCGCAGCAGCGGCCCCTCGGTGGCGGTGGCGTAGATCGCCTGCGGATGGAAGACCCGGTCCAGCAGGGCGGTATCACCGTAGTAGAGCCCGTCGAAGTACAGCCGCAGCGCCTCCCGGATACCCGCCTCGGCACCGCCGCCCGCCGCCGCGTGATCTCGTGCCCGGTCGCCGCCGGAGGTCGCCGTTCTCCCGGTGCTCATGAGCCGACCCGCGCAAGCGAGCGGTCGCCCGTCCACCGCATCGCCGCGGCGGCGACGCGTCGGCCCAGGTGTTCGGCGGTCGCGAGATCGCCCGGCCCTGGCGCGATCTCGGGGGCGGCGTCGGCGGGCGCGTGCGCCATGGCCCCGAGGAAGCCGCCGATGCGGTTGAGGTCGTCGGCGGATTCGAAGTCGCCGGGCAGCAGGCCGAGCCCCACCCACACCATGCCGTGCTGCATGGCGAACAGCGCCAGCGCCTGCAAGGTCGCCAGTTTGTCGCCGCTCACCCCCGCCGAGGTGGTGAATCCCGCCGCCAGCTTGTCCCGCCACTGCTGCCGCGCCCACCGGCCCGACGTCGCGTCCAGGAACGCCTTGAAGGGAGCCGACGGTCCGCCCATGTAGGTGGGGGTGCCGAAGATGATGGCGTCGGCGGCGTCGATGGCGGCCCAGGCGGAGTCGTACTCGTCGACGGAAACGAGGGTGACCTCGGTGCCCGGTACCGCCGCCGCGCCCCGGCGTACGGCCTCGGCCTGCTGGCGGGTGTGGCCGAAGCCGCTGTGGTAGACGACGGCGATGGTGCTCATACGCGTTCCTTTCAACTGGTGGTGAGATCAACGCTAGGAACCGCACAGCGATAACACCACGACATAGTTTGGATATCGGATATAAGCTGAAGTTATGGATGTCGATATCCGCGATCTCGAACTGCTGGAGGCGCTCGGCAGCCACGGCACCCTGACCGCGGCCGCCCGCCACCTCTACGTCAGCCAGCCCGCACTGAGTCAGCGGCTGCTACGCCTGGAGGACCGCCTCGGCCTGCCGCTGTTCGACCGGCGCGGACGGAATCTGGTGCCCAACGACGCCGGTCGGCGCATGCTCCAGGCCGCCGGGAGCGCTCTCGGCGAATTACGTTCGGCGCGTATGGATCTGCTCGAACTCGGCGCGGGCCGCACCCGGCCGGTGCGCATCGCCTCCCAGTGCGCGGCCAGCTACGAGTGGATGCCGTTGGTGCTCACCCGTTTTCGCCAGCGCATGCCCGACGCCGAGGTTCGCATCGAAACCGTGCGCGATGACGAGATGATCGACGCGCTGCTCGAGGATCGGCTCGATGTCGCCATGATCGCCAAACTGGATCGCCGCATGGACCGAGTGCGGCTGGAGCGGTTGTTCGACGACGAGATGCGCGCGGTGGTGGCGGCTCATCATCCATGGGCGCGGCGCGATCACGTCACCGTGGCCGATTTCGACGACGTGCACCTGGTGCTACCGGATTCCTATGATCAGCAACGGATTCCGGCGCCACCGCTGCCGGTGCCGGAGGGCGCGCGCTACGGTCGGCTGACCACGGTGGCGACCGGATTCGATGTGATCATCGAACTCGTCGCGGCGGGCGATTCGGTGACGGTCATGCCCGCCTGGGTGGCCGAGCGGACGCGCGAGCGCAGTGATGTGACAGCGGTCCGTGTGGGAGCCGTACCGGAGCGGCGCACCTGGTATTGCGCCACCCGGCACGATGAGACATCCGCGCCCGTAGAGACTTTCGTGGAGCTGGTGATCGAGCAGATGGGAAGACGCTGATCCGGTCGAGCCCGACCGAACGGGCCCGGCCCATCAGTCCCGGCCCAAGAACCCCCGACCGATCGACTCAGTGCAGCTGGTTCTGCGCCGGTTCCAGGCCGACGCGCAGCAGCAGTTCCACCGCGTCGGCGGCCTGCTCGACGATCACCGGGACCTCTTTGCGCTCCGGGCCGGAGAAGGGCTTCAACACGAAATCGGCGGGGTCCTGACGGCCGGGCGGACGGCCGATGCCGAAGCGCACCCGCAGATAGTCCTTGGTGGTGAGCGACTGGGAGACCGAACGCAGGCCGTTGTGGCCGCCCTCGCCGCCCCCTCGCTTCAAACGCACCGTGCCGAACGGCAGATCGAGTTCGTCGTGCACCACGATGACCTCGGTCGCGGGCACGGAGAAGAAGCGGGCCAGCGCGGCGACCGGGCGACCGGACAGGTTCATGAAGGTGCGCGGCTTGGCGATCAGCACCTTGCGCCCGTCCAGGCGCGCCTCCAACAGGTCGGCGCCGGACTTCTTGTGCACGGTGAAACGACCGCCGACGCGCCCCGCGAGCACGTCGGCGACCAGGAAACCGACATTGTGCCGGGTGCGCTCGTACTCGGGTCCGGGATTACCCAGTCCGACCACCAGCGCGGGCCCGGCTGTTGCCTCGGTCATGTGAACCGTTGCGGAGCAGTATTACTCGGCGGCTTCGGCGGCAGCCTCGCCCTCGGCCTCGGCTTCGCCCTCGGCGGCCTCGGCGGCGGGGGCGGCGATGATGTTGACGATCAGCGCATCGGCATCACCGGCCAGGGTGACGCCCTTGGGCAGCTCGATGCGGCCGGCGGTGATCTGGGTGCCGGCCTCGATGCCCTCGACGGAGACCTCGATGGACTCGGGCAGCTTCATGGCGTCGGCCTCGACCGAGAGAACGGTGGCCTCCTGGGTGACCAGGGTGCCCGCGGCGGCCTCGCCGACCAGGGTGACGTGCACGTCGGCGACGACGCGCTCACCGCGCTTGATGACCAGCAGGTCGGCGTGCTCGATGTAGCGGCGGATCGGGTGCACGACCACCGACTTGGTCATCGCCAGCTGCTTCTTGCCCGCGATGTCCAGGCTCAGGATGGCGTTGGTGCCGTGCTCACGCAGGATGGCGGCGAACGCCTGGGCGTTCACGGCCAGATGCTGCGGATCGGAGTTGTGGCCGTACAGCACGGCGGGAACATTGCCGTCGCGACGGGTGCGACGCGCGGCGCCCTTGCCGAACTCGGTGCGTACGGTGGCTTCGAGAAGGTTGGCGTCGGACATGAGAGGTCTACTCCTACGGCTCGGACTCTGTCGGCTGCACACCAGGGGACCCATCCCCGGTTGGTGTTGGTCTGCTCGTCCGGCAAGGGAGAACGAACATGGACGGCCGATAGCCGAGCCGCGTCGATCACGGTGGGCACAGGTGCCAACACCCTCGCCGAGACAACCCGAAGAGATTAACACGCGCCGAACGCACCCCGAAAACGCACCCCCGTCCCGGGACATGCCACACGCGCCACTTCGAAGCCTAGATCCCTCGCGCGCGACCCGCACCCCGAATTTCTCAACCGGTCGGTCTCTTCACCGCGCACCCGTCCGCCCACCCCGTATCGCCACCGCACCGTCGCCCCCATCTCGCGTACCTTTCCGGCCGCATGGCACACCGCCATCCCGCCCGCTGCGCACGACAAGTGCGGCGACCCTATCCCCCCGGCGTGCCGTCACCGCATGCCCCGCCCGGCCCCGGCGGACAGCGGAAACGCCCGCTGTCCACGCCCGCTCGCGGGATCCAGGCCCGGGATCGGCGCGGCCTAGAATCGCGGGGGTGAGTATGGCGCGCCTGGGATCCATCACCCTCGACTGCGATGACCCCGCCGCACTGGCGACCTTCTGGTCCACACTGCTCGGCGGGGAGATCACCTACTCCACCGCGACCGTCGCGGTGGCCCGGGTCGGCGATCTGCTGATATCCGCGACCCGCGTCGAGGACTACCGCCCGCCCACCTGGCCCGAGGACGCCCTGCCCAAGCAGATCCACCTGGACCTCGGCGCGGACGACCTCGACGCCGCGGAAGCCGAAGCCGTCCTGGCCGGCGCCACCCCGGTCGCGAAACAACCCGCCCCCGAACGCTTCCGCGTACTCCTCGACCCAGCCGGCCACCCCTTCTGCCTCACCCTGACCGCCAACCTCACCCGGCTCGGCCTCCACCCCCGCCCCTCCTCGCACGCAGGGGGAACCGGTGGCGGCGGCGGCCCAGTAGACCCCGCCACCAGTTCCCCCTGATCTTCTCGGGGGGGCGAGGAGTCCAGCCCACGGGCGGGATGGTGGTCCGGGGCCGCTACCCTGGAGCGGTTGCCGATGCCTCGAAGGAGCTCCCGTGACTTCCCCGACCACCCCGACCGACGCCGTCCCGCGACGGTTGGCCGACGAGGTCGCGCGGCGGCGAACCTTCGCGGTGATCTCGCATCCCGACGCCGGTAAGTCCACGCTGACCGAGGCTCTCGCCCTGCACGCCAAGGTGATCTCCGAGGCCGGAGCCATCCACGGCAAGTCCGGGCGCAAGTCGACCGTCTCCGACTGGATGGAGATGGAGAAGGCGCGCGGCATCTCGGTCAGCTCGACCGCCCTGCAGTTCGAGTACGGCGACTGCGTGATCAATCTGGTGGACACCCCTGGCCACTCCGACTTCTCCGAGGACACCTATCGCGTACTCACCGCGGTCGATGCCGCGGTCATGCTCATCGACGCCGCCAAGGGCCTGGAACCGCAGACGCTCAAGCTGTTCCAGGTGGCGCGCGACCGCGGCATCCCGGTCGTCACCGTGATCAACAAGTGGGACCGGCCGGGTCAGGCCCCCCTCGAACTGCTCGACGAGATCGTGGACCGGATCGGCCTCACCCCCACGCCGCTGTTCCTGCCGGTCGGTATCGCGGGTGACTTCCGCGGCCTGCTGCGGCGCGGCGAGGAGGGCGCTCCCGTCGAGTACATCCACTTCACCCGCACCGCGGGCGGCGCGACCATCGCGCCCGAGGAGCACTACACCCCGGAGCAGGCCCTCGAGCGCGAAGGCGATGTCTGGGTGACCGCCGCCGAGGAGAGCGAACTGCTCTCCGCCGCGGGTCAGGACCACGACCAGGAGCTGTTCCTCGCGGGCCACACCTCCCCCGTCATCTACGCCTCCGCCATGCTGAATTTCGGTGTGCGCCAACTGCTCGAGACGCTGGTGCGGCTCGCCCCGCCGCCCGCCGCCCGCAAAGACGTGACGGGCACGCCACGCGAGACCACCGATCCGTTCAGCGCCGTGGTGTTCAAGGTGCAGGCCGGAATGGATACCGCGCACCGCGACCGGCTGGCCTTCATGCGCGTGGTCTCCGGCGAATTCGAGCGCGGCATGGTGGTGACGCACGCCCAGACCGGCCGCCCCTTCGCCACCAAGTACGCGCTCACCGTCTTCGGCCGCGAACGCACCACCGTCGACACCGCGTACCCGGGCGATGTGGTCGGCCTCGTCAACGCCAACGCGCTGGCCCCGGGCCACACCCTCTTCGCCGGGAAGAAGGTGGAGTTCCCGCCCATCCCGTCCTTCGCGCCGGAGCACTTCGCCACCCTGCGCGCCCGGAGCGCGGGCAAGTACAAGCAGTTCCGCAAGGCCATCGACCAGCTCGACTCCGAGGGCGTGGTGCAGGTGCTGCGCAATGACGTGCGCGGCGACGCCACCCCGGTGCTGGCCGCCGTCGGGCCGATGCAGTTCGAGGTCGTCACCGCCCGCATGCAGGCGGAATTCAATGTCGAGACCCAGCTCGACCGCCTCCCCTACTCGCTGGCCCGCCGCACCGACGCCGAATCGGCCCCGGAGTTGGCCCGCCAGCGCGGCGTGGAGGTGTTCACCCGCAGCGACGGCGTCCTGCTGGCGCTGTTCGGCGACAAGTGGAAGTTGCAGTACATCCAGAAGGAGCTGCCGAAACTCACGCTGGAGCCCCTGGTCGCGGGCGCGGAGTAGGCTCGCCCGCCATTGCCCGCCGCCGGTTGAATGAGAGCGCTGGCCGTCGGCGCGACGGGCGGTCGGTCAGCCCACTTGGTCGCCTCAGGCGGTGAGAGCGCGAGCAGTCGGCACGACCGGAGATCGCTCAGCCCACGGTCACCTCAGGCGAGTGAGAGCGCGAGCAGTCGGCACGACAGGCGGCCGCTCAGCCCATGGTCGCCTCCGGCGGGCTGGGCTCGGTGCGGTTGGCGTCCGCGGGTTCGCGGGCGATGAGCCCCCAGCGGCTGGAGGTGAGCCGCAGGCTGGGCAGATCGGACAGCGACAGCACCACCTCGTAGGTGCGTTCGTAGCCGGTGTGCGCGATCCGCCAGACCCCGTCCTCGCACTTCACGTACTCGTCGGTGTAGAAGGCCGCCCCGCGTAGCAGCATATTGTGGCCGGGAATGAGCACCGTGTCGGCCAGGTACCAGGTGCCGGTGGCGGTATCGCCGTCGACGTCGATCTCCGGGTGGTCGCAGCGGTGTTCGGTGATGACGTGTGGTCCGAGCGTGTTCCGCATGAAGGCGAGGAAGGCGTCGCGGGACTCGAACTGCAGGTACTCGCTGTAGGTGGCGGTCGCCTCCGGGACCATGGTGTCGGCGAACTCGTCCCACGCCTTGGTGTCCAGGGCGCGCAGGTAGCGGAACTTCAGCCGGCTGATCGCGGCGACGGCATCGGCGTCCATACCTCCCACAATCCCATCACGGATACGGGATTCTCGCCGATTGGCGCAGATCTGTACCGATTCGCTATCGCCCCGGCATCCCAGCGGTATCGAATGCCGGATCGGCGGTCACGAGTCGATGCTGAAGCAGGTGTGGCAGAAGTCCTCGCCGAACTCGGTCAGCCGCAGACTCTTCCGCACGATCTTGGGCACCCGTCCGGCCTTCTTCAGGGCCGCCTCCACCACCGGCTGCACCTCGAGCACCATGTAGCGGCTCAGCACCACCGGATCGTCGGAGGTCATGGTGAGGCCCAGCCGGTTCAGGTTGATCAGATAGAGGCGCGATCGGTCCGGATAGCGCACGCCCGCCTGCTCGGGGACCGAGGTCAGATCGCCCGCGACCAGCTCCGAACCGATGCCGAGCGGCCGGTTGGTGCGCACGTCCACCGACGGCTGCGGGCCGTTCAAGGCCATGAACCGCAGGATGCGCGCCTCGTCGGGGGCCAGCTCGTCGAGGATGCGGTCGTAGGCCGGATGCACGTCCTCGGTGAAGTACACATCCGCCGAGCGCGCCAGCAGCGCGTCGCCGCGGCGACGCAGATCGTCCGCGCTGGCCGAGCGGATGAGGCTGCCGTTGACGGGCAGCGCCTGCTGCGCCGGCCCCGCGGGTGTGGGCACATAACTGACGATCTCGCGCACCGACCCCTCGGTGACGCCGAGCGCGCTGCGCGCGATGGACCGCAGCGCCGCCCCCGTGCGCTCGGCGATATCGGCCGACGACTCGCCGTCCAACGCGGCCTGAGTGAGCTGCTTGGTGATCTCGAACGAGGTGTCGACCGCCCACTGCCCGCTGCGCACCGCCGTGCCGACCGCCAGTCCGGCAGCGCGGAAGGCCCCGCGAATCAGCCGCGCCTCATTGCTGATCTGACGCTGCTCCACATCCGAGCTGCGCTCCACGGCACGGGAACCCGGACGGACCACCGCGTGCCCGGTCCTGTCGTCTGCCACGTCTACTCCGAAGTTCGCCAGGTGAACGAAACCGTTCACAGATTATGCCGCCGACAGACCCCAGGCACGGTGAACCGGTCAGCCATGCGAAGGCTACCCCGTCCTCGCCCGGCGACACCCGCCCAACATGACCCCCGACACCGTCAACCGAATGGGATATGGCTGTGGTCCCCGCCATTGTGGCGGCAGCGTCCGCGCGACGACACATCGGGGTGGGTGTTTGTGACCGAGATCTCGGCGCGGGCGAACCCGCGGGTGGACCCGCTACCTGAATCGACAGTAAGGTCCGACTGCCGACGGGGTGCTAACTTGAGCGTGCCGGTACAGCGGCTCGTACCGGTAGGGGTCGGCAGGAGGGTGTCGTGCTAGAGAGTGTTTTCGGAATCCACCCGACCATTCTGCTGGAGATCATTACTATTCCGTTGTTCACGGGGGTCATCGGCTACATCACCAACTGGACCGGTGTGCTGATGCTGTTCAAACCGCTCAACTTCCACGGCATCCGGATGCCTGGGTTGGCGGCGTTGTTTCCGTACCTGCCCAAGCGAATTCAGGTGCTGCCACTGCTGCAGTACGACGGGCGGATGGGCTGGCAGGGGATCGTTCCGTCACGTGCGGACAAGATGGCGTCCATCGCGGTGGACAAGGGGTTGGCCAAACTCGGGAGCGTAGCGGACTTCTATCGGGAACTGGAACCCGACAAACTGGCTGAACATCTGACCGAAATAGCGGAAGTTCAGATCCGCGACATCGTTGAAGAGATCTTGAAGCGGGAACATCCGCAACTCTGGTACAACCTGCCCACGCAGGTTCGGGAGCTGATTCACGAACGCGTCCGGCAGCAGCTGCCCGAGATTCTGCGGGAGCTCACCGATGAACTCGGCGCCAACATCGATCAACTGCTCGACGTCAAGCAGATGGTGATTCGCTACTTCCAAGCGCGGCCGCAGTTGCTGAACAGTGTTTTCCAGGTGCTGGGCGCCAAGGAACTGCGGTTCATGCAGAATTTCGGCTTCTACTTCGGCGCACCCATGGGCCTGGTCCTGGTCGCCATCCTGCAGACCGGCCGGATCTACGAGATCGGCTGGCTGAACACCTGGGTGGTGCTCCCCATCGGCGGCGTCATCATCGGCTGGGTGGTGAACTGGGTGGGCATCAACCTGATCTTCGAACCCGCCTACCCGAAGTGGTGGTGCCCGTGGCGACAGGGCCTGCTGATCAAGCGACAGCCCGAAATCACCGAGGGTTATGCGGAATTGGTATCGCGGGAGATCATGACCGTGGCCAATATCGGTGACGAGCTGCTCAACGGCCCGCGCTCGGACCGGACCGTACAGATGCTGGAGGACATGCTGCGCCCGGCCGCCGACCGGGCGCTCGGTCCGGCCAAGGGCGCGGTCAAGTTCATGCTCGGCAGCCGCGAGTACGACACCCTCCAGTCGACCCTCACCGCCGAGGCCACGCGCATCGCGCCCATCGCCTTCGCCGACCCGTCGTTCAATGTGCAACAGGGCAAACAGGTCTCGGAGTACATCGCCAAACAAATGTCGGCGCTGAGCCCGCCCGAGTTCGTGGACATGCTGCGATCGGCCATCAAACAAGACGAATGGCTTTTGTTCGTCCATGGCGGCGCGCTCGGGCTGCTCGCGGGCTACGCTCACATCCTGGTCTTCGGAACAGGAGTAGCGACCACATGGATCTGAGCGAATCCGATGCGGACGGCGACGATCGGGAGTACTCGACCGAACTCGCCGTACGACCGACACCTCCCGTACCGGTCGTGCCGGAACCCGAGCGCACCAGCACCGTGCGCACCACCACCGGCGTGGTGCGAGTGGCGTGGTCCGCGCTGACGGAGGTGACGGCCTGGGGCGTCGGCACCGCGCTCGGCGTCACCGGGACCGTACTGCGCGGCAGCATGTCCGGGCAGCCGCCCCGCACCATCCTGACCGAAGCCGGTGCGCAGGTGCGGGATTCACTACGGCAGGCGCTCGGGGTGCATCCCACGCCCGGACCGGAGCCGGTGCCCGATACCGCCACGGTCACCGCCCTGCGGGCGCGCGGAGCCGAACTCCTACGGCAGTCGGCCGACCTGCACGGGGCCGAGGAGAGCCATCCCGCCTACGCCCGCATTCTCGGTGAGCTGGCCCCCGACGAGGCCCGGATAGTTCGATTCCTCTACCTGGACGGGCCGCAGCCCGCCATGGACATCCGCGTCAGCCGCACCGCCGGTACCCGCGGCGGCTGGTTCAACCTGCTCGGTGAGGACGCGGGCCTGCGCTACCCCAACCGCACCGACGAATACCTCACCAATCTGCGCCGTCTGGGCCTGATCGACCTGGGCCGCGAACCGCTCGGCAACCCCAACCGGTACCAGCTGCTGGAGGCCCTCCCCGAGGCGCGAAAGCTGCTGAAGCGGACCGGTTTCGGAACCAAGGTCCTCTACCGCACCATCGAGCTCACCAGCTTCGGCGGCGGCTTCGTGCGCACCTGCCTCCCGGTCCCCAGCCTGGACCAGGCGCTGTAGGTCGCCACCGAAAGCCCGCCACGGTTCCGCCGCCACCCCACCGTCGTTCGCGGCAGCAGCCGACCGGAGCGGCCCACGGCGACATTGCCAAGCGGCTGCCGGTATCTGGCAGACGCTCGAAGGCCACCGCCCGCGGTCGCCACCGATGAGCGGCCGGGGGGACGTGTGATCGGCTGCCTCAGGCGGGTGATCGGCTGGCTCAGGCGTTGTCGGCCAGTTCGAGCCAGCGTTCCTCCGCCGCGTCCTTCTCCGCCTGCACCTGCTTCAGCTCGCCGCCCAGGGTGATGAGCTTGTCCGGGTCGGTGGCCGCCGCGGCGAGGGCGGTGTGCAGCTTCTGCTCGCGTTCGGTGAGCTTCTCGATGGAACGTTCCAGTTTGGCGAGCTCCTTGCGGGCGGCGCGGTAGGCGGCCGCATCCGTGGTGGGAGCCGTGGTATTCGCCTGAGCGGCGGGTTTGGCGGGGGTGTTCCTGGCCTCGGTCGAGGCGGCGCGCTTGCGCAGGTACTCCTCGATGCCGCCGGGCAGATTGGTGAGCTTGCCGTCGCCGAACAGCGCCCAGGTGGAATCGCAGATGCGCTCGATCAGGTAGCGGTCGTGGGAGATCACCACCAGGGTGCCCGGCCAGTTGTCGAGCAGATCCTCGAGCTGTTGCAGGGTGTCGATGTCGAGGTCGTTGGTGGGCTCGTCGAGCAGCAGCACATTCGGTTCGCTCATCAGAATGCGGGTGAGCTGCAACCGACGCCGCTCACCGCCGGAGAGGTCGCCGACCGGCGTGCGCTGCTTGGCCGGGGTGAAGCCCAGCCGCTCGGCCAGTTGACCGGCCGAGATCTCCTTGTCACCCAGCATCATTCGCTGCGCGACATCCTGCACCGCCTCCAGCACCCGCATACCCAGCGGCAGGTCGTCGAGTTCCTGGCGCAGCCAGCCGATGCGGACGGTCTGCCCCTGAATCCGCTTACCCGCCTTCGGGTCCGCGTCACCGGCCAGGGCGCGCAGCAGCGTGGTCTTGCCGGAGCCGTTGACGCCGACCAGGCCCACCCGCTCACCGGGCGCGAGCCGCCAGGTCAGATCGCGCACCAGCTCCCGATCGTCGGGGGTGGCGAGGGTGACGTCCTCGAGCTCGATCACCACGCGGCCCAGGCGTTTACGCGCGAAGGAGGCCAGTTCGACGGTGTCGCGCGGCGGCGGCACATCGGCGATGAGCGCCTCGGCGGCCTCCACCCGGTAACGCGGCTTGGAGGTGCGCGCCTGCGGGCCGCGCCGCAGCCACGCCAGTTCCTTGCGGGCCAGATTCTGCCGCCGCGCCTCGGCGGCGTCGGCCTGCCGGGCCCGTTCGGCGCGCGCGAAGATCCAGTCGTTGTAACCGCCCTCATAGGTCTCCACCTTGCCGCCCACCACCTCCCACGTGCGGGTGGCGACGGTGTCGAGGAACCAGCGGTCGTGGGTGACGACCACGAGCGCGCTGCGCCGGGCCAGCAGATGCCGGGCCAGCCACTGCACGCCCTCCACGTCGAGGTGGTTGGTGGGCTCGTCCAGCACCAGCAGATCGAGATCGCGCACCAGCGCGGCGGCCAGTGCGACCCGGCGGCGTTCGCCGCCGGAGAGATTCGTGACGAGCGTGTCCATGCCCAGGTCGGCGATTCCGATGCCCTCGACCACCGAGCGAATCCGCGGATCGGACGCCCACTCGTGCTCGGCCACGACGTCCGGGCCGCCCGGCGCGCGACCGGCATCTCCCGTCGAACCGCCGGACGATGCCCACGCCGCCCGGTCTTCCGCCAGCCCGGCCAGCACCACCTCGCCGACCGTCGCCCCGTCCGGCAGCACCCCGCGCTGCGTGACCACCGCCATGCGCAGCCCGCCCATGCGGCTCACCCGGCCGCTGTCGGGCTGCTCGATCCCGGTCAGCACCTCCAGCAGCGTGGTCTTGCCGCCGCCGTTGAGGCCGACGACCCCGATCCGGTCCCCCTCGTGGATGCCGAGCG